>JAYENM010000231.1:0-2167 GCA_034722095.1 Caldifarciminota bacterium
CAGGATATCTATGCGAACCTCATTCTTGATGCCCCATCTGCCCGGGTTGATGAGGTTGCCTATCAGGTTGCCCATATTGGTCCCGAAATCCTGGTTGACACCTCTTTTAATCCCGAACTTGTGACCGTAAATGCTCAGTATCTTTATAAAAATGATTCTCTCCTTTCTTATGCTGATATTATTGATTACGGGTTACCGGATGATGATGACTATTATTCAACGGTGCGATACAAGGCACTTGAGGATGGTGATACAGTCGAATACGAATTATCTCCTGAATATTACTATATGTATATTGTTCACCCTGAACTTTCGGATGAATCGCCAAGGATGGATTCGTATGTCTATAACAGATTCTGGAGGGACTATCTCTTTTACGAAGCGGATTCTGGTTACCCTATCCTGTCAGAGAAACTTCAAGGAGTGAAAATTTTATGGGATGTTACTGATACAGCTCAGGTATATTCAGCCGGAAGAGATTTTGATTCCACGGATTGTGCCCTTGATATCATTGGTAATTGGGCATCTGAGACTGTCCCTGAGCTTGCTATGGGTAACCGACCCATCCAACCAAATGTTATAGCCCATGAACACAATGGAAACTGCGGCGAAGACCAGGATGTGCTTCAGGCAGCGGCGAGAGCCGCTCTCGTTCCCGCGGTAGCAACTATGGATATTGCAGAGGACCATGTATGGTGCGAGTTCTACTATAAGGGATGGCATGAGTATCAGATTGACAGAGGACACGGGGTAACCCATATTAACGATTTCAGGACCAGTTATGACAGGGATGTAACGGGTAGTCCAGGTGGTAAGGAAGTCTCATCAATATGGAATTGGAGGTCAGATGGATTTGGTTGGACAGTAAGTGAGAGATACTCCAAATCCTGTTCCCTTGAGGTGTATGTTTATGACTGTAATGGAGTTCCGGTTGATGGCGCCAGAATATTGGTCTATGGAGAGAGTTCACCCTGGGGAGGAGGACATACTACCACTGGATTTACAGATGCGAATGGAAGATGCGATTTCAGTCTGGGAAACAGAAGGGATTTCTATGTACATATCTCATCATCAATTGGGGATTATCCTGAGGGAGAGGATGAGATTGTGCAAATTATCTCTGGCTCACAGGAGGGGGCTTACTATTACAAGGCATTTTATCTTTCTGGTTCTATTCAACCACCAAAGGTGAAGCTTGTCTCTCCTTCAGATTCTATATATGCCCGCAAACTTAATATTAGTATAAGCGCTCCTTCTCTATTTGAACATGGTTATGCACGAGCCCGCAGAAAGACGCTGGACCCTGCACCTTTTTATCACACATACTCAGATAAAAAAACGCCTGGAAGTATCAATTTCTTTGTCTGTGATGAGACAAACTACTCAAGTTACATTGCAGGGGATGAGGTTGAGTCACCGGCAATAGGAGACAATATCACGGATGAGAGTATCTCGTTTATCACTCCAAATTCTGATAAGTGGTATCTTGTGGTTTCAAATGAGGATATGCTTACAACTACCAAATCTGTAGATCTTTCGCTTGTAATGTATAAGAACCCGGAACTTGGTATATATGAGGAAGAGGTTGCTCATAGGTTCAATTTGAAAGGCGTAATACCAAATCCATTCATAAAATCAACTGCCATAAAATATGAAGTTCCTGCTACCTCAAGGATCCATGTTGGTATCTACGATATCTCGGGTAGACTGATAAAGACCCTTGTTGAGGAACCTCAACAACCCGGGCACTATACAGTTACCTGGAATGGTAAAGATGCTTTGGGTAGAACGATGCCATCTGGCATCTACTTTGCAAGGCTTGTTACAGAGGAATATAAGGCGACCAGGCGAATGGTATTTATGAAGTAAAATTTAAACCGCCCATACGGGTCGTACGACAGAGAACGCAGAGAGCACAGAGTTATATTGGACCACAAATAAGTATCTCAGCGTCCTCCGCGACCTCTGCGGTTAAAGTTTCTCTGTTATTAATAAATCTGCAAGTTCTTGTAAACTCAGCGATTGATAATTTACATAGCAAGGTAGTGTCAAATAGAATATGTCCGAAGGATCCGCATGGAAAAGAATATGACAAACCACAGTCATACGACCCGTCCTTACGGATCCGTATGGATATGGGAGGTCACAGAGTAAATTTAATTCTCTG
>JAYENM010000232.1:0-2150 GCA_034722095.1 Caldifarciminota bacterium
CAACTCCGAATTTGTGAGTAACCTTCGCATAGGGAATATAATAAACTTTATATTCGTGTTCTTTTAGCCTGTAACAGAAGTCTACATCTTCCACAAACAAAAAAAACCTCTCGTCAAAAAAACCAACCTCGTTCAGGACTTCCCTTTTTGTTATAAGGCATGCTCCCATTACCCAGTCAACCTCTTGTGGATTGGTACGGTCCATATCCAGCGATAAATATGACCTTGTGAGAGGGTTGTTTGGAAAAAGTCCTGTAAGCAGAGATTGCCTTCCAAAAAATACCTTTGTATATGTGGGAAAGCTTCTTGCCGAAGGTTGTAGTTTCCCGTCAGGATATGTAATAGCCGGTGCTACACAGCCTGCGTCTTTTTTTTCTTTTATGTAATCTAAAAGGATTTGAATGGTATTCTCTTCTACCATGGTATCAGGATTCAACAGAAGTATATAGTTGCCTTCAGAATGGTATATTCCCTGGTTTACCGCTCTCGCAAATCCGACATTTTTCGCATTCTGTAGAATACAGATATTAAATGCATTCTTCACTCTGTTAAGACTGTCCTTCTTTGATGCATTGTCAACGACAATTATTTCGGACTCCACATTTATTCTGCTTTTAGTGATGCTTGAAATGCATTGGAAGAGTTCTTCTTCCGTATGATAGTTGACGATTATGATTGAAAGTTCCACCTTATTCCTATCTCCCCCTGCTTTTTATATTGTTGTGTATAACATCCACCACAGAGTTCACATATATAATATTAAAAATCAAATATCAAAATGCAAAATGACAAATCAAAATCCAAAAATTTTTCAAACAGATCCAATCCCCATTATGTTTTTTAGGCAGATTGCAAGGCGCCTGCCTACCGTCAGGCAGGTTGGCGTTAAGATTTCCAGGTGTCTGAGCGAAGCGAGTTTTCGCAGAATCCTTACGGAACTGGAAATTAGCCATAAGACGCAGCCAATCTGCCGTTAAGAAAAACATACAGGGTGCCCTTTTCTTTTGCACAGCATTCTTCGAAGCTTCGTTTCTTTTGGGCAAACAAAAGAAATGAAGACGATAAATACGAAACGAGGACACAGTATAGTATAAGCACTTTTTTGGTGTCAAATGTTTTATAATTACCTTAATTTTTGATATGATTCAGCGAGTTCTATGAGCTCCCTGCCCCGACGTATCGGCGAGGTGAATAGTCTCCCTGCCTGCGGCAGGCAGGTGTGGTTTATTCATAAATTATACATAACCTTTTATGTATTCAATCGCATTCAGTGCCCAGTTCACTTCTTTCAGTTCAATGGATGTAGTTAGTTTCGTTCTTGACTTTGGTATAATAGCAGTTTCAAATCCAAGTTTTTCTGCTTCCTTAATTCTCTTTTCGAGCCTTGCTACTGCCCTTACTTCCCCGGTTAATCCAACTTCCCCGATTATAAGTATTTTTTTGGGTATTCGGAATCCTTTCAAAGAGGAGGCGATAGATGCGAGAACTGCAAGATCACAGGCACGCTCCTCTATCTTCAATCCACCAATTATGTTGAGAAAGACATCCTTATTAGACACAGGAAATCCGAGTTTCTTTTCAACTACCGCAAGTAACATTGAGAGTCTTCTCGAGTCTATGCCCCCGGATACCCTCTGAGGGTAACCATAATATGTAGGAGATGTGAGTGCTTGTATTTCCACAAGAAATGCTCTCGTTCCCTCAAGAACACAACTGATTGATGTACCGGGCGTGGACTCATTTCCACCCATAAGAAACAACATAGAAGGATCTTTTATCTCCTTCAATCCTTTCTCTTGCATTTCAAATACACCTATTTCATTTGTAGAACCAAATCTGTTTTTTGCAGCTCTAAGTATTCTGAAGTAGTAATTGCGATCCCCCTCGAGATACAGTACTGTATCAACCATATGTTCAAGTGTCCTGGGGCCAGCGATTGCACCCCCCTTTGTCACATGTCCGACCACAAATATGGACATATCCCCATTCTTAGCAATTTTGAGCAATCTCTGGGTACATTCCTTTACCTGCGTGACACTCCCGGGGCTAGATTCTACATTAGAACAATACATACTTTGAATTGAATCAATAATAAGTAGACCTGGAACCATCTCATTTGCCTCTTCCTCTATTATCTCGATATCTATTTC
>JAYENM010000233.1:0-10976 GCA_034722095.1 Caldifarciminota bacterium
ATCAAGTCTTCAAAAATTGAGGAGAGAAAAACCAGAACTTGTGCTGGTTGTAATCGGATGTATGGCAGAACGCCTCGGAGATAAAATCCCCGGGGCAGATTTTTTTATAGGCCCCAAAAGTTATGATAAATTACCAGAATTTACAAGAAAAATAGTTAAGGGAAAATGTCAAATTTCCAATTTTCAATTTCTAAATGGGTGTATACCCTATCCTAATCCTGATGGGGGTGTGACCGCCTTTCTCCCCGTTATGAGGGGATGCAATAACTTCTGTTCTTATTGTATTGTTCCTTATGTGAGAGGAAATGCAGTATCAAGAAACTCGGATGATATTCTTGGCGAATTAAGATATCTAAGAGAAAGAGGAATTAAGGAGATAACCCTTCTTGGACAAAGTGTAAATGAGTATAACTTCAGGAAAATTTCCTTTCCAGAACTTCTAAGGATAATAGATAGAGAAGCCTTGGGTATAAGAATAAGGTTTTTAACCTCGCACCCAGCGTATATGAGCGATGATTTGATAGATGCAATAGCGGAATGCGATTCAGTATGTGAGAATATTCATCTGCCAATCCAGTCAGGCTCAGACAGAATTCTCAAGATGATGGAGAGGAGATATACTGTAGAGGAATACAAACACTGGATTCAACAATTGAGAAAAAGAATTAAGGATATTGCCATAACCACAGATATTATGGTAGGATTTCCTGCCGAGACAGAAAACGATTTCAAAAAAACACTTGAGGTTGTAGGCGAGATAAAGTTTGATTTTGCGTATATGTTTATGTATTCAGAGAGGGAGAACACAAAGGCTGCGGGATTTGCCGATGATGTCCCACCGGAAGTAAAAAAGAAGAGACTTAAAAAACTTATAGAACTCCAGAATGAGATTACGAGAGAAAAAAACGGAGAACTTGTAGGGAAAGAGATTGAGATACTTATAGAGAGAAAAAGTAGAAGGGACAATCTTCCAATGGGTAAAACCAGAACAGGAAAGGAAGTCATAGTAAAAGATGCAAAATGCAAAATGCAAAATGCAAAAGTGGGTGAGTATGTGAATGTATATGTAGAATCTATTTCAGGATGGACAGGGATAGGGAAAGTTGTTAAAGGAAAAGTTAACTCTCTGCTTTGCTGGTATGCATCGGGACAGCCAGAGGGGCAAATGCTTTTCCCTTGACAGGATAGCATTTTTGTGATATAATAATGAGGACAGACCAAAGACCGAAGACACAAGACCAAAGAGGAACCATTTCAAAATTAACAATGCAAAATTATCAATTGAGGTCTCTGAAAAAATACCCAGAGACCTCTGATTACACAGATTTTGAAGAAAGATTACACCAATTTTTATACATCTTTCAACGTTTTCTTAATCTGTGGTTCGTGGTCTTTTGTCTGTGGTTTTATAAGTTAAATTTGCACTTTGCATTTTGATTTTTGCATTTTCATAATGTGGTATATTGGGATTGATATTGGGTCAGTGAGTGTAAATGTTGCCCTGATGGATGAGAGAAAAAGGACCCTGAAGGTGCTTCCATATACAAGACACTACGGTGACCCTGTGAAGGCGCTAAAAGGTCTATTTGAGCTCATTGTTGAGGATGTTAAGACTGTAAATGAGATAAAGGTCACAGGAACAGGTGGTAAGCTCATTGCTCCCATAATAGGGGCGGGTTTTGTCAATGAACTACCCGCACAGGTAGAGGCAGCACGCCAATTTTATAAAGATGCAAGGACGATAATTGACATAGGGGGTGAGGACTCAAAGTTTATTGATATTATCAAAGAAGATTACGCTATGAATGAGCTTTGTGCTGCTGGAACAGGCTCATTTCTTGAACAACAGGCATCAAGACTCGGTATATCAATAGAAAAGTTCGGTGAGATGGCACTTATGTCAAAATCACCCCCGAGAATTGCCGGTAGGTGTACTGTATTTGCCAAGACAGATATGATACATCTGCAACAGGAGGCAACTCCAGATTATGAGATAGTTGCAGGACTCTGTTTTGCGCTTGCGAGAAACTTCACATCAGAGATAGCAAAGGGCAGGGAGATCATCCCACCTGTCTTATTCCATGGTGGCGTTGCATTCAACAGGGGTATGGTGAAGGCGTTCAGGGATGTGCTTGCCCTGAAAGACAATGAATTGATTGTTCCTGAACACTGTGCAGAAATGGGCGCAATAGGTGCGGCAATTATTGCCATAGAAGAGAGGAAAAGAAACAAAATCAGCATCGCTCGGTGCATAGATAAGCTGTCTTCTTGTATGGAAACCCGTAAATTTGAGTGGCGTTCACTCCAGCCACTTTCTATATCAAAATCAAGGCTCCCCGATTATAAAGTAGGACAGGCGTCTCGCCTGTCATCTTTACATAATAATTCCAGGATAGATGCCTTTATTGGTGTGGATGTTGGCTCAATAAGCACCAATGTGGTTGCAATAGATAGAGGCAAGAATCTGATTGAAAAGGTCTATCTTATGACCGCTGGCCGTCCAATAGAGGCGGTCCGTAGGGGAATAAAAGAGCTCAGGGAGAAGGTTGGCAAGCACATTAGGGTTGTAGGTGCTGCTACCACAGGGTCGGGCAGGTATCTCATTGGAGATTTCATTGGTGCGGATGTTGTTGTCAATGAAATAACATCACAGGCAAAGGCAGCAGTCCATATAGAACCAGAGGTTGATACGGTGTTCGAGATCGGAGGTCAGGATTCAAAATATATATCCATAGAAAATGGAGCAGTCGTTGATTTTGAGATGAATAAGGTGTGTGCTGCCGGCACAGGGTCTTTCCTTGAGGAGCAGGCAGAGCGTCTGGCGATAAAGATAGAAGAATTTGGCGATATAGCACTTGAGGCACCCGCTCCCTGTGACCTTGGTGAACGGTGTACGGTATTTATGGAGACAAACCTCGTATCTTATCAGGGAAAAGATGCAAGGAAGGAAGATCTTGTAGGGGGTCTCTGTTATTCAATTGCAAAGAACTACCTTTCTCAGGTGGTTGGTAGAAAGCGTATAGGTAAAAATATCCTGTTCCAGGGTGCGGTCGCATTCAACAAGGGTGTGGTATCAGCATTTGGGAATCTTCTGAATACTCCAATAACTGTGCCACCAAACCACCATGTTACCGGTGCGATTGGTGCGGCAATCGCCGCTATGGAAAATGGAGGTAGGGATACCAAATTCAAGGGATTTGATGTGATACCCGAGATAAAATATACACAGGAGATTTTTGAATGCAAGCACTGTCCAAATCACTGCGAGATCAAGAAGGTTACCATTGGGGAGAAGACCACACTATTCTACGGCGCAAGGTGTGAACGATACGAAAAGGGAACGACCAGGAAATCTACAGCAGATATACCCGATTTATTCTTGGAGAGAGAAAAGATACTCCTTTCTGCCTGTGGGAAAACCTCCTCCGGTCCGCGTATAGGTATACCCTATGCATCAATATTCCTTGAATTCCTACCCTTCTGGTATAGATTTCTCTCGGAGTTGGGGTTTGAGGTAGTTATATCGGATAAAACGAACAAGAGAATAATCCACGATGGCGTAAGCGCATCCATTGCCGAATTCTGCTTCCCGATAAAGCTTGTACACGGTCATGTAATAGACCTACTTGAAAAGGGTGTTGATTTCCTGTTTTTACCGAGTATCATTGATACACCACCGCCACCCGGTATGAAACGAGGCTATATCTGCCCATACAATCAGGAGATACCCCATATTATTATGGCGTCGTTGAAGCCAGAGGTAGAGATTCTTCATCCTATTATCTTTTTTAGGTCCAAGAAAAATGTTATCGCTACATTGATAAAATTTGGTCGCAAATTTGGTAAGAGCACCTCGCAGGTCAGGTCCGCAATAGATGCCGCCAAGTCCGCTCAGGATAGCTTCTACAAAAAGGTAAAACTGCGCGGAGAAGAGATTATGGAGAAGGTAGATGACGGGCTTGTTCTGGTTGGCAGACCCTATAATACCTGTGATGAGGGTGCGAGCCTTGAGGTTCCCAGAAGGCTGAGACAATTAGGTAGACTTGTAATTCCGATGGACTTCCTCCCATCTGACCCCGATATACTTTCCGACTGGCCAAGTATGTATTGGATCTATGGGTACAATATCTTGAGCGCGGCAAGAAAGGTAAAGAATGACCCCCGCTTGCATGCGGTGTTTATGACAAACTTTGGGTGTGGACCCGATTCATTCATTTCGCAGTATTTCCGTAAGGAGATGAGTGGCAAGCCATTTCTGCAGATAGAGGTAGATGAGCACTCTGCACCGGCAGGTGTTATAACCAGGTGTGAGGCATTTCTTGACTCCATAAGGAATGCACCCAGCTCAGGCGCCAGAAAGAGTATCCACATTGTCCCAAAATTCAGGAAGTCCTCAAAAAGGACTATCTACCTTCCACATATGGGTGACTGTGCCCGGGCACTCTGCTCAGCATTTAACAAGTTTGGTATCCCTGCAGAGGTGATTTCGTCAGATGACGAGACACTTGAGCTCGGGAGAAAATATACTACAGGTAAGGAATGTTATCCTTGTGTTATAACCACTGGAGATATGATAAAGATACTGAAACACAAAAATCCCAAAGAGGTTGCATTCCTTATGCCAATCACATATGGACCGTGCAGATTTGGTCAATACTGCCGCCTACAAAGGCTCATACTCGACGAGATGGGTTATGAGGATGTGCCAATCATATCACCGGGCGCACCAGAATCCCTGAGCTTCTTCAAAGAGTATGGGATGCTCTCCCCTTCTGGTGTAGCTCTGTTTATAAGGGCTCTAAAGGGTGTGGTCGCTATAGACTACCTCCTCAGGATGCGTAGAGAGAAGAAACCTTACGAGATAAATGCTGGCGAGACTGATAAGGTATATGGTAAATATCTAAATGTCTTATGCCGGGCTATTCAAGATGGTGGTATAGAAGCAGTACTAAAAGAGGGAGCTGAAGAGTTTGCCACCATACCGACAAAATATGAACAGAAGCCAAGGATAGCCATAGTTGGTGAGATATTTGTCCGCTCGCATGAGTACAGCAATAACAGGATTGAGAGAAGGGTAGAAGAATACGGTGGCGAGACCGTATTTCCGGTATTCTACGAATGGGGGCTGCACACATCGGGGACGCGTAGGATGGATGCAAAGATAGAAAGTAGAATTCTCACATACTATCTTACCTATATAAGCGAGTTTCTAATCAGATATTTTGAACGCAGTCTTTCAATCTCTATTAACGAGGTATTAAGAACTGAAGAAAGGGTAAAAATCCATAAGATATGGGGGGCAGCTGAACCGTATCTAATCAAATGGTTTGGCGAGCCTGCCTTGAGCATTGGTGACTGCGTTCTATGGGCAAAGAGAAAGGAAATTGACGGAATTATTAATCTGATGCCATTTACCTGTATGCCAGGGAACATCACTGCAGCTGCATTCAAGCGGGTAGAAGATGACTACGGTCTACCCGTGTTAAATATCGCATTTGATGGACTTGAGCAGGGAACGCTTGAGACGAGGTTGGAGACATTTATGTACAGGGTGAAAAGACATAAAACAAAAAATTCGTAATTACCCAATTCTCCCTTTCTCCTAAAAGGACGACACTTTAAAGTGTGTTTGGTATACTTATAAGGTTTGGCGGTGTCCTACCGCTAAGTCCTGCTATCAGATTTTCTGCTGCTGTCTCTGCCATTTTGTTTCTTGCCTCATAGGTTGCACTTCCTATATGAGGTAGTAATACCACATTGGGAAGGCCAATCAATTCGTCTGGAATTTCAGGTTCCTCTTCATATACATCCAGACCTACCCCCCTCATTCTGTCTTTTTTTAAAACCTGAATGAGCGCCTTCTCATCTATAACTGCTCCCCTTGATGTATTGATAAGATAAGCAGAGGGCTTCATAAGTGCAAATTCTCTCTCTCCTATCAGATGGTAGGTATTTTCTGTTAAAGGAATATGTAGCGAGATAAAATCAGATTTCTTCAGTAGGTCTTCCATCTCTACCATCTCTGCCCCGACTTCGTTTTCTAAAACCTCATTTTTATGATGGTCAAAATATAAAACTCTCATACCAAATCCCTTTCCTTTGAGTGCAAATGCAGTACCTATCCTCCCCGTCCCAATAATTCCCAGCGTTTTGTCCTTAAGTTCACTTCCAAGAAGCAGGGTAGGACTCCATCCATTAAATCTCTTCTCTCTGGTGAACCTGTCTGCCTCAACAATCCTTCTTGCACAAGCAAAGAGAAGTGCCCATGCGAGTTCGGCAGTCGTATCTGTGAGGACACCTGGTGTGTTTGTTACAAGGATTCCTCTCTTGCTTGCATATTCAACATCAATATTCTCATATCCAACTGCATAATTTGCTATGATTTTTAGTCGTTTGCCTGCATCAATCACCCTCCTTGTTACGGGATCTGTAAGAAGGCAAAGAAGTCCCTCTACATCACCTATATTTTCTATCAACTTCTTCTCGCTGATAGGTCGGTCATAAGGAAAAACGGAAAAATCGTTTGTAAATTCTCTTAATTTTTTTATTCCTGCTTCAGGAATCTTTCTCGAGATGAATACTCTCGCCATGATACCCCCTGGTTGAAAAATAAGATGTTGTCAAAAATTTAACCACAAAAAGAATCTCTTCCCTGCCTGACGGCAGGCAGGCAATCTCTTAGGTTCCCTGTTTAAAAAAGAAATAACAGGGATTAAACGAGAATATAAGAGATATAAAAAGAAAAAACAATTTGTGGTGTCAGGTCACAGACTCGCATGAGAGTTACCGAACCCGTGGTGTCAGCCTGCCTGACGGTAGGCAGGGAGTTACCGAACCCGTGGTGTCAGGTCACAGACTCGCATGAGAGTTACCTCCTGACACTGGCACAAAACACTGTTTCTCTTCCAATCTCTTACCATCCCTGTGAAATTAATAAGACCTGCCCCGTCAAAGGCGGTGGAATTGATTTTCCCTCTGTATCCTCCAATATCCATACGGATCCTTCGGACATATTATTTTTCACAGTATTACACATTAGAAATCGAAATACAAAAAGGTCCCCAAAGTAGTAGGTAGTCATCAGTCGACGGATTATCAGAAGCCTGTAATCTACAATCTGCCTCTCTGGGTATTATATCATAAGAAGCAGAGAATGTCAAGGAAAAATATAAAAGGGAATATAAGGACACCAAGTTTTTTTAACAGGGATCTTAAGAGATTGGAAGAGTTTTTTTGTTTCATTAATAATAAAAAATCAGGGGTAATCAGCGTTAATCCCTGCCTACGGGCAGGCAGGTGCGTCCAATTTTCCCTTGACAGGAGCTCTTAAGTCACTGTCTTATTTTTTCCAGCTCCTCGCTGTTAATTGTTTTGTAATCACTAAAATCATAATTCGTGAAAATTTGATAAACCGATAATTAAAAATGTAAAGTTTCTTTACACTTTTTAGTGATACAGTGACCATCCTTCCTTCAAAGGGATTTCTCCCAAGTCCTTAAAAAATCAAACCTTGTAGAAATTCGACAAAATTGGCAGTCGGAGGAGTGTAAAGTTTCTTTACCATTCTCCAGAAAAAGGTAAAGATTCTTTACCATTTTTAGGCCACCATGACTACCCCCTTTTAGAGGAATGTTTCTTAAACCCCCTACCAGTTCACGCACTATGCATATTAATGCTCTTTCTGACACGCTTTTTGCTACTTATTTACTTTATATAATAGTGGAAAAAACGGAATTAACCGGTTTGTTCAATATACCCCTCCACCCTGTGGAGTGGCAAAACTTACTCCACAGGGTAAAGGGGTTGAAAAGCACCATGTCCCATGTTTTTCACCAACTCTATTATCATTTTGTCTGGGGCACTCATAATCGCGAGCCTCTTATTGATAGGAACTGGAGACCTGGTTTTTTGTTCTCTAAACTCCTTGAATGCCTTAAGGCAGTTTGATAAAGCCCCTTAAAAGGGGCTAAAAACTAGGGGGTGTTATTCAGGTGTTTGCAATCCTATCTACCTGTCGGTAGACAGGTAGATAGCAAGGGATTACGAGTTTTGCGAAAGGCACTAACACTAATATATACTGAAGGGAGACAAGTCGAACGAGTAAATTTCAAAAAAGACGAGGTTTGCGAGATGGGAATGTCCCAATGTGTCGTGATTGTGTTAAAGCCATTTGTATTGGGCCTTGATAGGTTGCATCTGAATAAGAGGATTTATTTAAAGGTAGTAGTTCTACAGTTCTCTTCATCTTGACGAGAGAAAATTTTTGTGGGATAATACCCCAAGGTTTGAGTTTCATCTATGTTGTACAACAATTTTACAGGTGGGGCAGATTGCCCACAAAAGTTAAAGAGGGGGATTCACTATATACAGAAGAATTATGAAAGGAGTGATCTATCCCTTGAGGATATATCCTCTTTTCTTGGAATGAGGAGGGAGAGTTTCTGCCGATTGTGGAAGAAGTATATAGATGTGAGAATAACCGACTTTATAAACAGTTTAAGGATTGAAAAGGCAAAAAAACTACTATTAAACGACTGTTCATATATTTCCCAGGTAGCCTATAGAGTGGGATTAACTCCAAAATATTTCTCAACTCTTTTCAGGAAGAGGGAGGATTGCACACCAAGAGAATATAGAGAAGGAAATTCGGGAAAAGTTAATATATTGGAATAAATATCAATATTTTGGAAGAGATTTCAATTGACAAAAAGCGGAAGATGTGATAGAATAATGAGCATATTTAGAATTTGACTTCAACAGGTTTTATTTCAATAAGAGGATTTATTTCAAGACATTGTCACAGTAGTTTTTATCATCTCGATAAAAGAAAATTTTTGTGGGATAATACCCCAAGGTTTGGTTTTTACGATAGGATGCCGAGTTGTAAAGATAGAAAGGAGTTTTTGAGGTGAGACACATACTCTCTCGAATAACTTTATTCAGACCCGTCTACCGATAGATAGATATGTTTTTTACTCTCAATCTGGTATCTATAGTATCAGGTTGAGGGTATTTTCATTAAACCGGAGAAGGTTTAGACTGCAGCTAAACCACCGGGATAAAGGGAGGTGAGAAAGATGTACGAGAAGCCAAAACTAATGGTAGAGGACTTCCATACAGAAGTTGAAGTAGTACCGGAGACATCCTCTGTGATTGCAGCGTGTATTACTGGAGCGTGTATAATCATAGCAGGTCGAGGTTGTTGAGACTGACGGGGATTGAGCTTGTACTTTTGGGGTCGAGCTATGGCGTAATTAAAAAGTTCGACCCCAAGAAGTTATTTAGAGATTTTGGAAGGGAATAAAGAAAAAAATGAGCGACATTTTACTAATACAGCCCCCCGTGGGCAATCCTATAAATAAGTCGCAATTTACGATACCGTTAGGACTTGCCTACTTGGCTCGTGTGCTTCAAGATAATGCCTATTCTGTTACTGTTCTGGATATGGGGGTTGAGAAAACCACCCGGACAACTCTTTCTACAATTTTGTCGAGGGAGATGCCTAAATTAGTTGGAATTACTTCAACAGTTCTTACATATAATGATGGAATACGGGTAGCTTCGTTTATAAAGAAGCAGAAACCCAATCTACCAATTGTAATGGGAGGCCCCCAAGCTTCTTTTCTTCCAGAACAAACTCTCGAAAAAGGATGCATCGACATTGTAGCAATCTCTGAAGGTGAGATTACAATGTTAGAAATCGCGGGATACTATATTAATGGTGATATTTCTTCTCTCAGCAAGATAAAAGGCATAGCATATAAACATAATGGACAGATAGTTATCAATGAGAGAAGACCATTCATTGAAAACTTAGATACGATTGGTTTTCCTGCACGGGATTTGTTTGATTTAAACAAATATGAGAATCCCTTCTCCATAATAACAGGTAGAGGATGCCCCCATGCTTGCACTTTTTGCACAAACCAAAACATGTGGCGAAGAAGGTATAGAGTTAGAAGTATTGATAATGTAGTTAAGGAGATAATAGAAATATGTGACAAATATAAACCTGACATGATACATTTTATAGACGACACCTTTATTCTTGATCATAAACGCGTTGTCTCTATCTGTGACGAATTAATAGAGAAACATATTCATGTTATCTGGTCTTGTAGTTCTCGAGGCAAGCCTATTCCGTCGTATGTCTTAAAAAAGTTGCGAGAGGCAGGGTGTCGTGGAATAATTATTGGAGCGGAGTCGGGGAGTAATAGAGTCCTGAGAAATATAAAGAAGGGAATTACAAAGCAAGATATAGAAGAAACTGTCAAAGGTATCCATAGGGGAGGAATAGGAGTAGTATGTTCCTTTATCATTGGTTTTCCATGCGATACAGAAAGGAGCATAAATGAAACAATACAACTTGCAAAGCAACTGGCGTCTTTGCAAATAAGTAAAAACGAACCCCCTGTCTTATCTCAATTTGGAGCAGTAATGCCTCTTCCTGGAACAGAGTTGTTTGACAATCTTCCGAAAAGAGACAGGCTCTTTTTAATGGAAAATTGGGATAGATACGACTTTTCAACACCTATAATAACGCCTAAAAATCTATCAAAAAGAGAAATGCAAAACTACATGTGTAAAGCATTAAAAAGTGGGATTAGAATTCTTGTTTAGCCCATATTATGAAACCTAAAGAAAAGCCTGTCTTCCTTAATCTCGTTCAATTAGACACCGCAAGTCCTTGGAAGATATTTTGTTCTCTTCTACTGGGACTCTGTAAATTTGGTTTGCCTCTTGCTATATTTCTTATCTGTTTATTTCTTCCATTATATAATTTAGTTATCCATAGAAGGATCTGGTATTTTGATAATATCTGTTTGGAAATTTCTTTATTCTTTATCTGGGTCGCGTTCCTTGCTCCTGCTATCCATGAGTTTGCTCATATATCGAATGGAATAGTTCTCAAAGGCAGGTCTTTCATAAAGGAGGTGGGTATTATTCCCGGGAAAAGGATATTTGTTAAGTCTCAA
>JAYENM010000234.1:0-2142 GCA_034722095.1 Caldifarciminota bacterium
GAGCAAGGTTATAAACTGGTTTCATAAAACAGGAGCGAAGAACGGATGAATCTACTCCTGCATATCCCCATATCTCCTTTTCAATAAGTATTTCCGCAAGTTTATAGGTCTTTTGATATCCAAGTTTGAAGTTATTCTTTACAAGTTCCATTGCCTTCTCAGGAGAACCTGCCTTTTCAAATATATCAATAAATCCTCTATCTCCAACTCCTTCTCTACATCCTGAGACAAATAGAATAACTCCCCCGTTTTTAACTGCAAATTTTGCATTGTCTATTGCTTTCTGCGCCTGATAGAAATTTATATCAGTAGGATATTCGGCAACACTTACTGCAATATCTACAGCCTCGTCCAGTTTCACACATGAGACCTCCATACTGCAGGCGAGGCATTCCTCAAATGCGCCCTTTATACTCCCAGCCTTTGCCCTGTAAATCCTTCCATTTTTATCCGTCACAACCTGTATTGTGAAAATTCTTTCCTCTCCAACCTTTCTTGTAAAATCAACCATTCCAATATGGATAGGGTTGTCTTTCAGATTTAGAGTGGTCGCGCGAGGATTTAGGACAAGCGAATGATTGGATTCTATTGTTGTATAAGAGGCGACTCCGGGAAGGAAAGATTTTCTTCCTCCCATAAAACCTGCAAAATAGTGAGGTTCAACAGATGATATGGTTATAATACGAGGAGCATCATAAACGATTTTTGATACCTCTAATGGGTTCCCATATCTATCCTTGCCAAGGCTTATAAATTGGTCTCTTCTCGCATCATGTATGTGTATTTTATTCCTCAGGTCAGCAAGATACCTTCCAAATATGAATTCAAGTCCACTTTCAGATGGTGGCTTATGACCTCCGCACGCAACCACAAATTTTATCCTTTTTCCTCTTAGTTTAGGATAAATAGCTTTAAGGATTCTTGATGTAGGTGTAGAACGAGTTGCATCATTCACAATAATAACGGTATCATCTTGAATAAACTCCTCAAATGGCAAAGAATCAACGGGATTGTCAAGTGCATGGGCAAGGGTCACCTCCTCATCGTCGCATTCAACAGTATTTAAGGTGTATACCGAAATCGATGGTGGCAATTGGATATGTAATATTTCTTTCCCAAACGGAATCTTTACCTTCATAAAATCTCCTTCTACAATCCCCTACTCTTCCAGATATTTTCCAATCTTTCTACAGGTATATTGATTAAATTCTCAATGACAAGATTTCTTGAAGATATTACTTCTCCAACTTTACCAAAAGGCATCTCTGACATAATCTCCTCAAATTCTTTCTTTTTTTCTCTTTTTATCTCTACAATAAACCTTGAATTGGATTCGGAGAAAAGAATAGCGATAGGATCTTTTACTCCTGAAACTGGAACATTATCAAGGGAAAGTTTCATACCAAGACCCGTACCGAAACACATCTCTGATATGGCAATACCAATTCCACCTTCTGAACAGTCATGACAGGAGAGAATAACACCCTTTTTTATTGCTATGTGCAGTTTTCTGTAGAGTTCAACGGCCTCTTTGGGATGGAGGAACGGCTCCTCCCCATCCTGAATTTTAAGTATGCGGTAAAGAAGAGAACTACCGAGTTCCGAATATGTACAGCCAATTATATAAATGGGGGCACCAGGAACCTTAATGCTCTGTGTAATGCCCTTTTTTACATCCTCTATAAAACCAATTCCTGATATAAGTATCGTTGGGAGCACAGATTGTTTTTCTCCATCTGACTCAAATTCGTTATACAGACTATCTTTACCGGAAATGAAGGGCATTTTATATGCACTCGCTACATTATAGAGCGCTTCACATGCCCTAACAAGGTTACCCATATTTACGGGGTCTTCTGGACTTCCCCAGGAAAAATTATCAAGAAGTGCAATGCGGGACGGATCTCCTCCGACTGCACATAGGTTACGCACCGCCTCATCAAGACTTGACGAGGCATTTTTATATACATCTTTATAAAACGGGGCAAGCCCATGCCCTATTACAATACCTTTATCACCCTTTATAGATAGTGGTTTTATAACTGCCGCATCAGCCAAAAGAGGTTTTATTACTGTTCCCCCTTGAACTTCATGGTCATACTGTCTTACAATCCACTCTTTGCTTGCGATATTCGGATAAGA
>JAYENM010000235.1:0-2133 GCA_034722095.1 Caldifarciminota bacterium
CTCTTAAATCCACCCTCTTTGAACAGCTATCCACTAATTTTAGAATTACAGCCAATAGTATACTGTATAAAGCCAAGCCGACAAAGCCAAAGTTCATAAAAGCATTCGCAACAACTCCATTATTTGCACCCATGGCAGGTTGGTTAAAATAAACTTCTGCGATAAGATGTGGTGGGCTTAGATGGTAAGGATAGTTTAGGAAAAATCCTAACCTACTGGCTGAAAGAAAGACAAGCTCATGTTTGGAAAAGAAATCATAATATAGAAAAGATAATTGAGCAGGAACTAATAGAGTTCTCCTGGCAAAGAGAGACGATATCCAGATATCATCTATCAGCCAGTAGGATAACATGCCTAACAACACTATACTAGCTAACCCAATTCCCATATAAGCCAGCGGTTTTTTGCGCGTCATCACCCACATTAAAACCAATACGAAAGGCAGGGCGAAGAGGAAGCTTTTATTACCTGTAGCCGAAAAGAGTAGAATCTGAAGAATAACGACGAGTGTCATAAGAAGCCATTTTCTTTTCTTGATAAACAGGGCGAAGAATATCGGGTTAACGATATACGCCATCCATGTAAAAAGATATCCTGCTAAAGGAATCTCCGTGGCAACATATTGCGAGCGAATATCATACACCTTTGTGAGGTTGAAATTAAGTGACAGCCCAAGATATTTATACACCATTAAAAAAACTACTACGCCCAGGCAAATGAATATGGAATAGCGAATTACCCCTGATTGTTTTAATGGCCGTAAAGATATGGTGGGCATGTGCAACAATAAAAAGACCACCACCCAGAAGGCAGTAACCGCATACATATAAATCCTGGCTTCATCCTTAAAGGCAAAAATAGTAAGCATTGGTATGTATGAGAGCAGTATCAGCAGCCAGGCTAATATGTTAGAGAGTTTTCCCGATGACTTTGGCATCAGGACAAAAACGATGAAAAGCAGTAGGTATGATTCAGCCAGCTTCAGGCTACTAAAATCCAATATAAGTCCGGCGTAGCTCCAAACTCGGGAAATTACGAAGTAATATGATAGGTCTAAAACTATTTTGAAAAGAATCAGGGATAAAAAAGCCCAAATCGCGCTTTTCTTTATCTTTAGATGTAATTTCCCTTCTTGAGCCTGGTCTTGATTATTGATATTCACACCAATATTTATTCAAAATTGCTTTGGTAGAGTGCCAATCTAGATAACCCCAGCATTATCGTTCCCCAGCAGTCTTCCTGCATATACTTCGCTGTTTGCTCTATCTTAAGGTGGTTAAAAAATAAATCCATAATTGAGTCGTAAATTTCTCCATCGAATTCGGCCAGAAAAGCATATTGTCCTGCTGTAACTTCATAATCGAAATCGCCCGTGCCATCCAGATATTTAGGGAAATGATTGCCATTGGTCTCTGCCAGCTTCTTTATAGTGCTGGCGAATTTCTGCATGTCTTGTTGCCTAAAGACGATATCATTCTCATAGCATAAATATGCAAAGTGAATAGTGATGGTTGAATGTGATATATCTGCTATCTTATCTTCTGGTGTAGTTTTGCCAGGTTCAAAAGCACCTCTCAGTATATATCCCCCTGCGTTATCTTCCTTGATTGCCTTATCCTTTACAAACTTTGCCAAGGACTCTGCCTTATTTAAATATTCCCCTTTGCCCGTTAGCTCATATAGTAAGATTAAACTCCGACCCATTGCTGCTTGTTGATTGATGGGTACAATGTAATTCTTCTTGTAAAAATCTTCCGGGTACACATAATGGTCGGCCTTCCATTCCCTATCGTGGTATTTGATAGACTCCTTAACTTGCTGGAGGACATCGTCAGCTACGGTTGAATATTTTTCAATGCCTGACTCTCTTGCCAATTGAACGAATTCTAACATTGGGTAAGTTATCATTCCTGTATGTACAGCGAAATGCATCCATTCCCCGTTTCTAGTGTACCTGTCAGTCCCCCAGCAAGGCACTAGCTCGCCTTTGTAGTCTTTTTGCCCAATTTTATCGTCGCGATTAGCCAGAACCGATTGGATGTGGTCATCTAGTTTATCTAAGTATTTTATATCGCCAGTAGCCCTATACATATCAGCATAGGCTTGCATGAGGTAACTTTCTGACCAGGCTAG
>JAYENM010000236.1:0-2117 GCA_034722095.1 Caldifarciminota bacterium
AAGAACGATACTCCCAAGGAAAACTCAAAAAAACTGTTCATTGGGAAGTTATCATAGTTTCCCTGCCTCCCAATCTGAATAATGTGATGATATTTCCCCATTAAATTCAGTTTCATATACTTCGACAAAGCAATGTATCCACCAAATCCTACTCGTGCTCCATAAACTCTTCCTCTATGGACTTCAGCATAGTTATTGAACTCATATTCATAAGTATAATTAAGATCAGGAAAATGTTTCTGCCATTGTTCGCGCAACCATAAATTGCGTTTGTAAAAATAAACGCCGCCAGCAACACTTAGACTCGGTGTAAATATAGTTTTATTGGGAAAGTGTGCTATAGCTACTAAGTGAACTGGAATAATATTTATATGCTGAAACGGTGTTAATATGACCACATAATTGCTATCACTTTCTTGAAGATCATGAATATAAGCACCATAAAATTTCTCCCAGAATTTCCAGTTCCACTGCTCAACTGCGTCATCCTGATCGATTTTAAGATTATTATAGGCACATTCGATACCCATAGCGAGGAATTTATTTATTCGGAACCGTATGGAAACACTGCTTCCATACCCATTGATAAGGTTTAATTTTTCACCGCTTTTTAAACTCAAATGATGAAAATAGCAACCGTATGGAGTTACTGATTCTAACTTCAGTTGCTGCCCATGTGCCATATTGGGTAAAATAAGTAATAATGAGATTACAATAAGAGATAAAAAACGAGTGACAAAATTAAAGCCTTGCAATAGCTTTCTATATGCTAAAGACGGATAGAGTAAAAATCTTATATTCAATTGCCTCATAAACAGAATGCTCCCCTAAGAAATTTAGAATGTGATATTTGTACTGAATCGAGAAACAGATCCTAATCTTCCGTAATAAGTATAGGCTATGTCTATGCTTTGATTAGACTTCCATTTAAAACCCATACCAACTGTCCATCCTTCTTCGTCATAGTTAAATTTATAACCTGCCCTGAGGGCAAGAACATCTTGAAGCCAGTACTCTGTTCCTACGTTTAACCGCTCCGTATAGTCACTTGGATGCAGAGCATCCACAGACAAAGTAAGGCGAGTAGGTGTATTAGGATCTCCAACAAGTTCTGCCGCAGCTCCTAAACGGAAGGTAGTAGGCATCTTAAATGTATCTCCAATATATTTATTATCAACGCCGAAGTTCTGGATATAACCACCAATACGTAATGAATGAAATTGGGTACAATATATCACTCCTATATCTACTAATACATTATTTGACTCATAAATAGATATTCGCTCGCAAACATACTTAGCTGTTATGCCATAAGAAAACCAGGCTGTGGTTTTTTGGGCATATGTTAAGCCGACGGCAAGAGCGTCTGCGCTATATTTTCCGGTAATTAAATATTGTCCGCCCGGGTTATTGGGATCTGCATTAACGGTTTCCACCATTTCCCCTATGTTCAATCGGTTAATACTAATCCCAAAAGCGCCAATCTTTGTTAACTGAATACCGTAACCGAATGCCTGATGTTGAATATCTGCAAGATAGTTGGCATAGGAAGCATGTATGTTATGATGAAAAACAGCGTGTCCCAAAAGAGCAGGGTTCGTAAAAAGCGCCCCAGCTCCGACGTCAGTCAGAGCTACTGAAGTTTCCCCCATTGCTGCCATTCGAGCAGTAACAGGGATTTCCAAAAATACATAGCCAGTGGTCCCAACTTTCCGAAATTGTGCTTGTGAAGTAGAAACTGCCACAAGCAATATCAGTAAGAGAGCAGAGGAATATTTCATAATTCAATATCCATTAATTTCTATCTAATAATAGCAAACTTTCCAATTTTAGTCATTCCTTTCGTCTCCGGTGCGTGTGAAGTAATATGGTAAATATAAAAACCGCTTTCTGCAAATTGTCCAAATTCAGTTACCTGGTCCCACTGGGCGATACCTGTGTTCTCATTATGTTCAATACTCTTTACTAGATCGCCTCTTATGGTGTAAATGCGAATCGTACATGGACTGGGTATTTTCACAAACGAAATAACATCCCGTGAGCCAGGGGTAATAAAACCTGATCGCATTACGAATGGATTTGGAACTACAAGAATGCTATCCAGCGTGGTATTTACG
>JAYENM010000237.1:0-2104 GCA_034722095.1 Caldifarciminota bacterium
TGGTACTTGTGACTTAAACTCTTCTGTATTAGCAAGTCTTATAAGACGAATAAGTATCTCTGTATATTTCTCTTTATCGTGGTCAGGCGAGAGGAGTAACCAGATTATCTTTACTGGTTTATGGTCGAGTGCCCCGAACTCCATATCAACCCTGGAAAGTCCAAGTGCAAGAGTTATCTCCTTTACCTCTTCTCCTATGTATCTTGGGATAGCAACACCGTGCCCTATGCCTGTCGGGAACAGTCTCTCCCGTGCATATACCTTGTTAAGGACAGGCGGAGGCTGGTCTGTAGTCTCAAAGAGTTCTTTTATAGATTGCCGTTTCTCTTTCGCCTTTATACTACTCTTAAATTTTCCCTTTATATAATTCTCTATCATTGAAGATATTCAGGATAAGAATAGAGGGATATCTTATTATTTTGATTTCTATATTTATAAAATGTACTTTGCCATATCCACATTCTTCACGATGTCTTTTAATCTGTCTCTAACATCCCTTTCTTTAATATGTACTTCTTTAAAACTCCTTTTTGGGAGTTCGTATAACCAATTCTCCATCAGTGTGAACATTATTGTTTGTAGCCTTCTTGCGCCAATATCATCAGTAGTCTCATTTACTATTGTAGCGTACTCGGCAATTGCATCTATTGCCTTATCATCAAATGATATATCGACCTTTTCAGTTTTGAAAAGTGCAGTATACTGTTTTATCAGTGCGTTTTCTGGCTCTGTAAGAATTCTTTTGAAGTCTTCCTTTTTCAGTGGAGTGAGTTCAACCCTTATAGGAAATCTTCCCTGGAGTTCGGGGATGAGATCGGATGGTTTTGAAGAGGTGAATGCCCCTGCTGCAATGAAGAGTATATGCTCTGTTCTTACCATTCCGTATTTCGTTGTAACATTGCATCCCTCCACAATTGGCAGAAGATCTCTCTGGACACCTGCTCTGGATACATCAGGACCCCCTCTACCATCTGCACCCACAATCTTGTCAAGCTCATCTATGAATATTATGCCTGAGTTTTCCACCTTTTCTTTTGCCTTGCCTATCACTTCTTCCATATCAACAAGTTTCTGCGCCTCTTCCTGGGCGAGAATTTCTTTTGCCTCGTCTACCTTGACTCTTTTTGTCTTGCGTTTTTTGGGTGCTATAGATGACATCATATCCTGGAGGTCTGTATTGATTTCCTCCATACCCATAGGACCGAATATCTCTATAAGGGGAAATGTTTGGACATATAGGGGAATATCAACATACCTATCCTTGAGTGCCCTCCCCCGCAATAATTTTCGAAGCTTCTCTCGTGATTCTTTTTGTTTTTCTTTGTCTTCTCCCGGTAGAAGCAAGTCCAATAGCCTTTCCTCCCCGCGTTCTCTTGCCCGTTCTGCTACCTCAATCTGCCTTCGTACTCTCACCATATTCACGGATATATTCATAAGGTCTCTCACCATAGCTTCCACATCTCTTCCGACATATCCCACCTCTGTATATTTTGATGCTTCAACCTTCATAAATGGGGCATCAACAAGTCTCGCGATTCTTCTTGCTATCTCCGTTTTTCCAACACCAGTTGGACCTATGAGTATCAGGTTGTTTGGAAGTATCTCCTCCCTCATTATACCCTTCACCTTCTGTCGTCTCCACCTGTTGCGGATTGCTATTGCGATAGCACGTTTTGCTTCATCTTGACCAATAATATATCGGTCAAGTTCCTTCACTATCTCCTTTGGTTTGAGTTCTCTTTTATTCATAGCGTCTTCACCCCTATGTTATTATTTGTGTATACACATATAGACGAGGCTATTCTTATAGACTCCTCCACAATCTCCTTTGCAGAAAGATTTGTATGTTTTATTAGTGCCCTTGCTGCTGCAAGTGCGTAAGCTCCTCCTGAACCTATTGCCACTATGCCATCATCGGGCTCAATTACATCCCCAGAGCCTGATACGAGGAATACAGATTCCTTATTCAATACTACCAATAGCGCTTCAAGCCTTCGTAGGACCTTGTCAGCCCTCCAGTCCTTTGCAAGATTCACAACTGATTTCTGCAGATTGCCATGCGATTCCTCCAGTTTCTTCTCAAACCTTTCAAATAGTGTAATTG
>JAYENM010000238.1:0-2104 GCA_034722095.1 Caldifarciminota bacterium
TTTCCCATCTTGCTTTTTACTTCTCTTTCTGCATCGGTGAATCTATCCACAACCTTCTTTTTATCTCCATTTAATGTCTTGTAAGTTTTGTAAAGCGGTTTTATCCTGGCATCAAAGAACTCTGTTGCTTTTTTCTTGCCAGCCTTAACTATCTTTAGATACTCTGTTGCGGCCTCGTTCTCTCCTTGTGTGGTTACTTTTAGCTCAGATGCTACTGATAGCAAGTCCTGAGCTTCTTGTTGCAGTTTCTGTTTCTTTTTTACTTCAATCTCTTTTTTCATTTCAATCCTCCTGCTTTCTCCTCTTGTGATTTTCTAAAGTTAAGATAGCTTCCACTACTTTCTTTGTTCTTTCCGGGTCATTGTCCTCTACAATCTCAGTTTTTTGTGGAGTGATATGTAAAACCTTGGTTTTGTACTTATAAACCTCACTCCCTTGTTCCAAAAGATGTTTATACAAACCAAGTTGAAGCCAGGCAGAGTCATAAACTTTCTTCCCCGTCTTAAAGTCTATAATTGTAATCTCTTCGTTCAGATTCCCATACCAGTCAATCGTGCCTGCCAACCCCCAGAGTAACGAGCCTACCATTTCTTCCGATTCCCAGGTGTCCGCTTCTTGTTTCTCCCAGAAATCTTTGAAGCTCCGAAAATATGGGATAAGCGGTGGTGATAGACTATCTTCATCAAGGTTGTTTCTTAGATAAAGCTCAATAGCTTTGTGGACATACTTCCCTCGTTTGGCCGCTGCCTGGGCGTTACCATAGTATTTCGGAGATAATTCATAATCTTGGAGTAACTGAGTTACACTTTTGAGTGGTTGTCCGTCAATGGTGTATGAGTGGTCTGCTTCGTTAAAAACAATGTTTTTATTCATTGGTACCACCTACCTTCGCTAGCATAATTTGCAAAATTACTTTTTTAAGAGAAGGGTTTGTTATCTCAGTCGCTGATTTTTTCTTCCAAACATTCAAACATGCCCTGTAAGTTTCTTCCCCCAAAACTGCCAACATTAGCTTAAAGGCTTCTTTGAGTTCTTTGTTGTTAACTTCCTCTGGTGTTTTAGAAATAACATTTTTTACAAAATAGATTGCATCTTGCTTATCCTCATCGCTCATATTCGCTTTTTTAGAGGGGTTTTTCTCTTGAGGCGTGTTAGTGGTGGCTTCGGGTTCTTTCTCGCTGATTTCGGCAGGTTCTGGCTCAAATTCGGGCTCTCTGGTATCTTCCTGAGACCCCTCTTGCTCCTCATCTGGCTCATCATTGATAACTTCGGCCTCTTTTGGCTCTTTCATATACTCGCTTATGCTTGAGTCTGGGGATTCTTGGTCGGAAGAAACTCCCCCCTTTGGTTCTTTAGGTTGTGGTTCTTGCATATCTATGTCAGCCGGTTCCTCGTCTGCTTCCTGGATTCTTTCGGCCTCATCTTTATCATAAATCCCGGATAATCCAAAAGCAATCCTGGCTCCCTGGATATAGGCTTTGTGCCGGAGCATCCTTCTCGGCCATTTTCTCCAAGGAGAGTACTGACTTTCGCCTTTGTAACATTCTTCCATATACTCGGTTATTACAATCGGGTGGCTTGTATCTTTAAGATAGAATCTTGCAGTAACACTGCCTAATTTTGTACCTGATAGATTTTCTTGTTCATCCCAATTCTCAACAAGCTCTACTCCATCAAAAGTTTCCTGTTTATTAACGATAGAAATCCAACCATCGATAGATAAAACAATTTTGACACCTCCCCCAGATGTAAAGGCTGTGATTTCACCTCTTAGCGGATTTAACTTATAAGAATTAGCCACCGCTATGAAAGTTAAGAATTGTGACTCTGTTTTAATGTCCGGTGCTATAGTTTTACAAATCGCTGTTTTCAGCTCTTTTTGAGAAACCTCAAGTCTTTCTGCAGTTGCTTGTAATGCTTTTTTTTGTTCGTTATTTTGCATTTTATCCTCCTTAGTCATTTTGACCTCCTGTTTTCAATTTCAATTTTTTATTTTCCAACTTACCCTGTGGTAGCGGTGTCGCTTACCCTGTGGTAGATATATATACTTATCCCCCTCTCATCACAAAATCGGGAGCCTTGTGCTCTTTCCGTTTGCTCATAA
>JAYENM010000239.1:0-2103 GCA_034722095.1 Caldifarciminota bacterium
TGAACTTCTTAAACTCTCCTAAACTTCCCCCTGCCAGTTGCCCCTTTTTTTCATTGTATTGTTTATTACTGAGCAAACCAGCCTTTCCAGCACCTTTAAATTTCTCTTTTACGCCGCTATCCTCGTTGAAATATTTCTTAAAAGTTTCTTCTGGCGGTTGGGGTTTCGGCTCTCCCTCCTTCTTATCGGCTTCTATACCCTTTGCTTTTAAAACGAGGTTTCCGTCTGAAATATCAGGTTTTGCAATCCCAAAACCGCTTGAAGTCTTGGCGCCAAAACCATAATCTCTGAACATTGCGTTTAACCCTTCGGTGATTAACTGAATATCTTTTGCAACTTGTTCCTTAATCTTTTCCTCTTCGTTCCCAATCAAATCGAATGGAACATACAAAAGAGTGAATATACCAGATGTACCACTAGGAACACTCTCAATAAGAATCGGATTTCTTCCGACCCTGCGCACTCTATCATGTGGGTTTATTATTTCCAGACCTTTCTTTGTAAAAAATGTTGGGAAAAGATGTAATCTGCCTGCTTTAAGTCTTTCATGTTCCTCTGTGGCTCTCTCATTCCCAAAGATCTGCCTTATCTCATAATTTTCTGCTTTATGCCCAAGTTGCCAGAGTGCTGACCTGAAACTTCCTTTCCATGAAGATGGCGCAACATAGGGAAGACCAAACACCCTGTCCTTGCGGATAGGATTGTCAATGATGTAGAATTCCTGCTCGTCACAGGAGATGTAGGGTTTTTCGAGAGTAAATGTGAATTGAATAAAGAAAGAAAGATTTGGGAGCAAAGATATATCGATTGATGGATACAGAATTTCATCAATCTGTAATTTTTCTAAATCTTCTTGCAAGTTTTCTTTTTGCCATACGGAACGAAAAGTATCCGCATGTGCCTTGTTTTTTACGGTCAACACGTGATATAACAAATGTGGATTAGGGGATAATAATTGTTTTCGTAGATCTCTGGCTTCCCTCACTTTTTCTTCCTTTTTTGTAGTATCACCATGAACCTTTTTTATTTCTTCAGCAAGTTTTTTCAACTTTTCAATATCTGGTTCAAGTGTGTTATATTTCCTTTCGGCAATAGTGGAATAATAATCAAAATTCATCGGATACCACCTCTGATCTGCTGATAATCGCTTTACCTGTTCTTATTGAGGGACAATTAGGCAATTCAAACATTTTCTTTAATTCTTCACCAACTACCACACAGACCGAATCCTCAGTAAATCCCCAAACCCTCAACCAGTAGTTGTTATCAGTTTCTCCTTTTTTGAATAAATGACTGACAAAGACCCTGCTTCCAACCTTATCATTTATAAGTGTTCCAAATATATCTCTCGTTTCTCTTTTTGCATCTTTTTTGCCTTTCTGCTTTTCGATTGAAAGATAATATCCTTCCCTCAATCCATTCTTAGAATCAGGCAGTTTATAGCGAATATCAAAAGAAACAGGCAAATAATCATCTGGAAGATGCCCGCTCCCTATCACATTTGCTTTTTTGAATTTTTTGACAAGTTTGTTTTTAGAGGGCAATTTTATTTCATAAATCCAATATTTTTCTAATGAATTCCATTTATTTTCATTTGAGCCTTGCTTAAAATTGTTATCTATTAAGAAGTCCCGGATTGTGTTTATAGCCTCCTTCAAATCCATCTTTTCTTCCCAATCGAATTGTCCAAAACCGTACTGAGTTTTGGCACCAATACCTCCAATATGTGCCATTATAGATAGTAGAGCTTTAAGCTGTTGTTTAACCGCGTCTCTCCCTCCGGCTATTTTAAAATTTAAACTAACATCACCAAAAGGCATTTTTGTGCTGAGCATCTCTTCAGAAATCTCTGAAAGCCACCGATGATTGAATTTACCATCCTCATCTAACGTAGCTAGTTGAAAAGGAATAGTCTCACCATTGTTCCTAACTTCTAACCGAAATTTCCTCTTCCATCCCCCACATCCAAACAGATAACACACAGGACACATGTTCTTCCTTCTTTCTTCATCCGTTTGTTCTTTACCTGACAGCTCACATCTCTTATCTTTATCTGTTGGATCACATGCATATCCTCCCAATCCCCTAACAATTGCCTCATAC
>JAYENM010000240.1:0-10732 GCA_034722095.1 Caldifarciminota bacterium
GTTGGCTACATCCTCTGAAAGCGATAAACTTTACGTGAAAATTGAGCTCTCAAGAGCAGAAAAATGCTCCTACAGAACTGAACTTCAACCAATTTTTAGGGAAGGGATAAATTTTGTCGCCAGGACATATGACCTACCTACGCTCATGGCAGGTAAGATTAGCGCTTTACTATCAAGAACCTGGTTTAAGGGGAAAAGGAGCGAAATTACAGTGAAAGGAAGAGATTACTACGATTTAATCTGGTTTATGGAAAAGAAAATCGAACCGAGATACGAATGTATTGGGGATATGAAAATATCTCCGAGAGAAGTATGGAGAGAGATAAAAGAGAGGGTAGAAAGACTCAATCCTAAGGACTTGGAATATGACCTCTCAAATTTGATAGAGAACCCAGGATTCGTCAGGAGTTTTAGCCAGAATTATAAGAATCTCTTTTTCGAACTATTAGAGAGATCTCAGGTCTGGTCTTGACCTCAAGAGAAAAAGAGGACAGGTTACTTTTTCAGTTTATATACCACTTTGATATGTTGAGGCTTGGCTTATTCATAACCCTCATAGGCTCGTATTCTCTCGTTTTTTGCGCTACGGGCTCGATTACCGGCAGAGTCGCCGATGAATCCACACAAGAGGCTCTACCGCAGGCAAATGTAATAGTTCTCGAAACGACCAAAGGAGCAGCCACCGATGAGGAGGGGTATTTCAGAATCAGGGAGCTTGACCCAGGGGTTTATAATATCAAGTTCTCTATGATAGGCTACAAAACTATTATTAAGAATAGAATTACTGTGAAACCAGGAGTTTCCACTTTTTTAAGAGTTGAACTCAAAGAAGAACCTATTCAAATGAAAGGGATTACAGTAAAGGCAAGTTTCTTTGAAAAAACAAAAGATGCAGTTGTATCCTCAAAAAAAGATGGATTTTAATGAGATAATCTCTCAGCCCGCTGGATGCTATGATGTTCAACGGGCAGTCCAGGCACTCCCAGCTGTAGTATCAGGGACAGACCAAAATAACGAGGTTATTGTAAGAGGGGGAAATTATGGAGAGAATCTCTTCATGGTAGATAATATTGAAATCCAAAACCCAAATCACTTTGGATGGCAGGGAACAGGCGGAGGTCCCGTAAATATCATAAATCCAGAGTTTATAAGGGAAGTTGACTTTATTGCGGGAGCATTTCCTGCAAGATATGGAGGCAAGGTGTCTTCGGTTATGGATATCAAATTAAGAGACCCCTCCAGGGATAGATTGAATGTAAAATCTGATATCGGAATGGCGGGTGCAGGGGGAAGCATTGAAGGTCCGATAAAAAACGGCGCATATATGGTTTCAGTCCACAGAAGCTTCCTCTCACTCATCAAATCAAGTTTTGGATTAACCGCTGTTCCAAACTACTACAGTATCCAGGGGAAACTGGTCTATAATTTGTCCCGTAGCCACAAACTGATAATTAACGAAATTTATGGAAATGACTGGATATATATAGAAACAGAGCCATCTGCTTATCAATCTACGATGAATATAACAATAGATGCGAAATCACACCAATATACCATTGGTGGCACTTTGAAATCGCTTTTCAAGAATGGATATTCCTTCATTACACTTTCAAAAACCTTGAACTACTGGAGCCATTATGTAACAGATACCAATAAGGTAGGAGTCTATCACAACTATGCAACAGAAGCAGAAAATAGCCTGAAATTTGATTTGACATTCAAGCCATATAAGAATAGTGGGTTCTGCCTTGGTAGTTATCTTAAAAATCCACATATAAACTACGATACCTGGCATAAACCAGATACTATGTTTATCTATGATACCACAACTGGCACTGTTATTGACACTCTTGATTATATATACAGTTTGGAGGTAAAAAAATATACCAGTTCTCTCAAATATGGTGGTTATGTCCAGTATAAGCAAAAGATAAAGGAACTCTTTACTCTAACTGCGGGTTTAAGATATACCTGGTTTGATTACAGCAAAAATCGTCTTTTATCTCCCAGAATAGGAGGCAGTCTTCGTATGTTTAGAGATACGGACCTCAATCTTGCTTACGGAAGATGCTATCAGCCGCCAGAATGGTACGAGCTCCTCTACGATGACAGGAATTCACGACTTAAAAGTAAGTATACAGACCAATATATAGTAGGAGTTGAACATCTATTCTCAGAGGATGTGAAGGGAACAATAGAAGCCTATTACAAAAAGTATAAAGATGTCCCTATTGCAAGAGCCTATACGACACCCGACCCAAATGATTGGGATAATGTCTATGTGAATAAGGGGGAAGGTTATTGTAAAGGAATTGAATTTTTCTTACAGAAAAAAGTGAAGGAAAACCTATGGGGGACTTTAAGCTATTCGTATTCAATTGCCAGGATGAAAGATCCCCGCTACCCCGAGAAGGAGTACTCGTGGAATTTCGATTTCCGCAATGTCCTTACTCTTATACTTGGCTATAGAAAGGAGTTTCAAGAACTACCGTGGTATAACGAAATGAAACGCAGGTGGTGGTATAATATCCTCGCTTTTATACCGATTGCGCCCGCCGATGTAAGTGAGTATTCATTCAGATATAGGTATATAGGTGGCAAACCTTACACTCCTTTAACCTACCACCCCGAATGGCGAAAATGGACTCTCGACGAGGAACAACCGATAAATTCAGAGCGAATGCCTCCTTATATGAGGTTTGACTTACATCTTGAGCAGAGATGGTTTCTGGGAAGCTGGAGTATGGGAAGTTATTTTGAAATAGAGAATTTGTTTAATACACCAAATATCTGGGATTATCAATATAACGGCGATGGAACGAGAGAGACAATCTATCAATTCGGAAGGATGGTAGTCGGCGGAATGATAATTGAGTTCTGAAGAACAAAAGATAGCCATACAAATCAAAAAATGCGGTATAATAACATCTTAGAGACTATAGGGAATACCCCTATTGTTAAGCTAAATCGTGTAACCCGCGATATAAAAGCAACTATCCTGGCAAAGATTGAATTTTTTAATCCAGGTGGTTCAATAAAAGACAGGATAGCGGTTTATATGGTAAAGGATGCCGAAAAGAGTGGGCTATTAAGGCCAGGAGGAACAATTGTTGAAACCACGAGTGGTAACACAGGTATTGGTTTGGCTATGTATGGAGCCATTAAGGGATACAAGGTATTAGTCGCCACTTCTGATAGAATAAGCCAAGAAAAAGCTAGCTTGCTTAAGGCCCTTGGGGCTAAAGTAATAATCTGTCCTGTAGATGTACCACCCGATTCTCCCGAATCTTGTTATGAGGTTGCCAAACGCGTTGCCAGGGAAACACCCAACTCTCTTCTGGTAAACCAGTTTTTCAATAAGAAAAACATAGAAGCTCACTATATGACTACAGGCCCTGAAATCTGGGAACAAACAAAAGGCAAGCTTGATTATATCGTTATAGGAGCAGGAACAGGTGGAACAATCTCCGGGGTGGGTAAATTTCTAAAAGAAAAAAATCCAGAGATTAACGTAATTGCTGTAGACCCGATTGGCTCAATATATTATGACTATTTCAAGCACAAAAAAGTTATTAAGCCTGAGATGTACCAGATTGAGGGGATTGGTGAAGATATGCTTCCTGAAACAATGGATTTTAGTGTCATTGACGACATGATTCAAGTATCGGACAAAGATGCTTTTCTTATGGCAAGACGACTTCTTAGGGAGGAAGGCATTTTTGCTGGTGGTTCCAGTGGTGCGGCAGTATGGGCTTCACTTAAAGTAGCTAAAGACCTATCTGAAGATAAAATTGTTCTTACAATTTTACCAGACGGGGGATATAATTATTTAAGCAAAATTTACAACAATGGATGGATGAAAGAAAAGGGATTCATTCAGTACTAAAATATTTCAGTTTATGTGTCAGGGGGTAACTCCTGACACCACGAATGGGGTCGGGCTTCCAGTATTTGACTATCATTCAATCAGCACTGAAATACTTCAGTTTATGTGTCAGAGGAGATTGCTTCGGGGGTTGCTTCGGCTTCGCCTCGCAATGACATCCCTCGCAATGACATTACTCCTGACACCACGAGGAGAAACAGGTCTTGATATTTGATATTTTTCTAACTGTATTGCACGAATTGAATTCCCCGCCCATATCCATACGGATCCGTAGGGACGGGTCGTATGACCTTTGACGGGATAGGCGTGCCTACATTTAATTCGCTTTGCACGAATTGAATTCCCCGCCTTTGACGGGACAAGCGTGCCTACATAGGACAGGGTGTGGTTTCGCGTAAGCGGAGGGGAAATAAATCAGTAAAGTGTAATGTGAAGATTTAACCCTACCATGTTTAATCTTATATCAAAATTTTCCCTTGTTGGAGACCAACCACAGGCAGTAGAGAGACTTGTGGAGGGTGTGGAGAAGGGGCACAAGTTTCAGACACTTCTCGGTATTACGGGCTCCGGTAAGACATTTACGATGGCAAACCTTATCGCAAGGGTGGATAAGCCGACAATTGTTATTTCCCACAACAAAACCCTTGCTGCACAGTTGTTTGGAGAATATACCGGATTTTTCCCCTACAATGCAGTTGAGTATTTCATCTCATATTATGATTACTACCAGCCCGAGGCATATCTTCCGCCAACAGATACATACATTGCAAAGGATGCCTCCATAAACGATGAGATAGACAAACTGCGTCTTCGGGCGACATCTGCGCTTGTGGAGAGGAGAGATGTTGTGATTGTTGCCTCTGTGTCCTGTATATACGGGCTTGGTTCGCCCGAGGATTACAAAAATCTTGTTTTGAGGATAAGAAAAGGCGAAACACTAACAAGGAAAGAGCTCTTAAAGAGACTTATAGATATCCAGTACCAAAGAAACGATGTAGATTTCATAAGGGGAACATTCAGAGTGAGGGGCGATGTGGTTGAGATACGCCCTGCCTACGAGGAGAATGGTGTAAGAATTGAGTTTTTCGGGGATGAGATAGAGAAGCTCTCCCTTATTGATCCACTCACTTTCCAAAAAGAAGAAGAGAGAGAATGGATTCATATATATCCTGCTAGACACTTTGTTACAACTCAACCTAAAATTGAAGAAGCGTTACAAAATATAGAGATAGAACTTGAAGAGAGATTAAAATATTTCAGAGAGAGGGGAAAACTCCTTGAAGCACAAAGACTTGAAACGCGTACAAGATATGATATAGAACTACTCAAGGAGGTTGGATACTGTCCTGGTATAGAGAACTACTCTCGCCATATTTCAGGAAGGAAACCTGGTTCAAGACCTGCCTGTCTTCTTGATTTTTTTCCTGATGATTTCCTCTGCATAATTGATGAATCGCATGTTACAATACCTCAGATTATAGGTATGTACCATGGTGACCGCTCAAGGAAGGAGACACTGGTGGAATATGGCTTCAGGCTTCCGTCAGCCCTTGACAATCGTCCACTTAGATTTGATGAGTTCATTGAGATTGTTCCACAGATAATCTTTACCTCTGCCACACCAGCGGAATTTGAATATAGGCATTCATCACAGGTTGTAGAACAGATTATAAGACCGACAGGTATTTCTGACCCGAAAATCACAGTAAAGCCCAAAAAAGACGAGATTGATGACCTCATTGAGGTGGTAAGAAAAAGGGCAGAAAGAGGAGAGAGGGTGCTTGTCACGACCCTTACAAAGAGGATGGCAGAAGAATTGACAGATTATCTTGCAAGACTTGATATAAAGGTAAGATACATTCACTCTGAGATAGGTGCAATAGAGAGGGTAGATATCTTAAGGGACCTTCGGTTTTCTGAATTTGACTGTCTTGTTGGAGTAAATCTTCTAAGAGAGGGACTTGACCTTCCTGAGGTATCCCTCATTGCAGTTTTAGATGCCGATAATGAGGGATTCCTTCGCTCATATACATCCCTCATTCAGACTGCCGGAAGGGCGGCAAGGAATGTAAACGGAGAGGTGATAATGTATGCAGACAGCATAACGGATTCTATGAGGAGGACAATAGAAGAGACGAAGAGGAGAAGAAAGACGCAACTGGAATACAACAGGAGGCATAATATAACACCGAAAACTATATATAAAACCAGAGAGGAGATTCTTCGCACCACATCTGTCGCGGATGCGATGGTGAAGGAGAAAGAAGAAGAATACAAGGGTATAGAGAGTCTGGAGGAGATTGACAAGCTTATAAGGCTTATGCGAAAGTTCGCAGATGAAGAGAGATTTGAAGAGGCTATAAGGGTGCGGAACAGGATAAGAAAACTACAATCGATGACAAGGAGGAAAACTGCAGCCACAGATTCACCCTGTTAAATATTAAAAAACAAGTGCTTGTAGTCAGAGATGGGGATTTATTTAACAGGGTAAACACAGATTCTCACAAGATAAAAAATAATTCTAAAAAATCTGGTGTTAATCTTGTGTAATTTTGTGGTTTATACTTTAAATCTAAAATCTTCGTGTTCTTGGTGGTGTCAAGGTAAGGAGGAGAATATGAAATCAAGAGAACTAGCAGAATATTTAGATGAATTCCTTAGGGCGAAAGAGATAGAGGATTACCTCTTAAATGGTCTTTCGGTCGAGAATAAAAAGGATATTGAAAAGATAGCCCTCGCGGTTGACGCATCGCTTGAGGCATTCAAGAAGACGAAATCAATGGGAGCAAACCTGCTTATTGTCCATCATGGGCTTTTTAATAAACAGGAGTGTCTTCCACTTACAGGGGCGTTGTATGAGAGAATTAAGTTTCTGATAGATAACGACATAGGCTTGTATTCTGTCCATCTACCACTTGATATGCATCCGCTTGTGGGTAACAATGCGCAGGCAGTAAAATTACTTGGAGGGAAAGAGGGAAGACCCTTTGCAAATGAATGTGGAGTTAATATAAGCAAAGAGATAATATTGGGAGAGATTCTAACTCTGGAGGAATTAGTAGAAAAAATAGAAGAAAAATTTAATACCAGAACAGTGGTATGGAAATTTGGCAAAGATAAGGTAGAGAGTGTTGGCTATGTGAGTGGAGGAGGAATAAGTTTTCTTAAAGAAGCAATCCAGTTAGGAGTTGATACCTTTGTAACAGGCGAGCCGAAACACGGTGCCTACTGGATGGCAAGGGAAGCGAAGATAAACTGCATATTTGCGGGTCATTACGCAACAGAGACGCTCGGAGTGAAGGCATTGGGCGGATATATCAACGAGAAATTTGGGATTGATGTGGAGTTCATTGAACTCCCAACCGGACATTGACAACGAACCTACAGATTTCGAAACAGTTTAAAAGAAGAAGTTGAGGTCAGATGTTTATAACAAATCTCTCACAGGTCTCGTCAATGTTCCTGTTAAAAAGAAAAAATTGACAGTGACTTGTAAGAGACTCTAAAGAGACAGAGGGATATCGTTTTTTAAAATCTCTTACAAGTCTCGTTCGGTCCCTGTTAAAAAGATAAATGGGAGAAAAACTGATTATTTTGTATCATTCCGTCTCAAGGCCCTTGAAAAGCTCGTATGCATTTTCTACAGATGCATTCTCGTGCACAATTGCCCGTACTGCTTTTATCATTGCAACAGGATTCTCTGATTGGAATATATTTCTCCCCATATCCACTCCTGTTGCTCCATGGCTCACTGCATCAAATGCAAGCTTAAGTGCATCTTTCTCGGGAGTTTTCTTACCCCCCGCAATTACCACAGGAACAGGACAGTTCTTCACAACCTTTTCAAAATCTTCACAATAATATGTCTTTACAAAATGTGCGCCCATTTCAGCGGCAATCCGACAGCATAAACCAAGATACTTCGCATCCCTTACCATTTCTCTTCCTACTGCTGTAACGGCAAGAACAGGAATGCCGTATTTTTCTCCCTCATCCACCAATTTAGAAAGATTCACAATGGTACGGTGTTCATATTCACTGCCAACATAGATTGAGAGAGCCACTGCAGAAACATTAAGGCGAATGGCTTCCTCCATAGAAACAGTAATATCCTCATCTGAGAGTTCCTTGCTAAGGATACTATTTCCGCCTGACACCCTTAATACAATTGGTACGGAAGTATCAGAATCCACTGATGTGCGCAAAATTCCTCTCGTCAGCATCAATGAATCCGCATAGGGAAGAAGGGGTTCGATTGTTTTTTTAGGAACCTCAAGCCCTGTCGTAGGACCAAGGAAATATCCATGGTCAACTGCCAGCATAACAGTGCGATTGTCCTGTTTTATTATACGGTTTAGACGATTATCCAATCCCCAGCACATAATTTTACCTCCTGGTTTAAGCCAAGTGCCTTTCACAAAATTCGTAATCCCTTGCTATTTACCTGTCTACCGATCCCTACGGATCCGTATGGACAGGTAAATAGGATTATCCCTACGGATCCGTATGGACAAACACCCCACTTTTTATTTTCTGTAGCCCACTGCTTTAGCAGTGGGGATAAAAACTTTTAAGGGGCTTTATTAAACTGCCTTAAGGCATTCAAGGAATTTAGACAACAGAAAACCAGGTCTCCAGTTCCTATCAATAAGGTGCTCGCGATTATGAGTGCCCCAGATAAAATGATAATAGAGTTGGTGAAAAACATGTGACATGGTGCTTTTCAACCCCTCCGCCCTGTGGAGTAAGCTTTGCCACTCCACAGGGTGGAGGAGTTTGTTGAACAAAACGGTTAATTCCGTTTTTTCCACCCACCGCTGAAGCGGTGGGCTAATTAAAAACCCGGTCTCTTAAATTCCCAAACTTTCAGTTTTGCGAAGCCCTATTAAGTCAACGGATTACGCGGATATACCAAAGTTATTAAGTCCTGATGGAATAACCCACGCATTCCACCTTAGACGCTATCGCTACAGGGCAAGCAGGATAAATTATTAGGTCATTAAGTCATTAAAAAATTGATTATCAATGACCTAATTATTTTCTTTGGTTCTGACTATGGATTACACGAATAGAGTCTTAAACTGTTTTTATTCGTGAATATTCTTCTTAGCCGTCAGATTTAGTTGCTACCTCTGCCTTGCCGACAGGGATATCTTTTCCTGCTGTATTTAGTTTCTCCCCAGACATCTTACAGAATCCGTCAAAGATAACACCGTCTTCTACGGAGAGTCTCTTACAAATTATATCCCCATTGACAACGGAGCCTGCCTTTAGCTCAATCTTGCCCTGGCTCTTTATACCTCCAATTACCTTTCCTCCTATCAGGGCGGCTTTCGTTTGTATTGTGCCTTTTATAACACCGGTTTTTCCGAGCACAAGTGTGTCATTGACAATAACCTCGCCTTCAATCATGCCATCTATCCTTATTCCTGCATCTGCCCTCAGATTACCTTTTATGTAGGTACCAGCTGTCAGGATATTTGTCAACCCTCTGCTTACTTCTCTCATATACACCTCCGTGAGAAAAATACGATAATGTTAAAGACTTAATTGCTTAATTGCGTATCTACTTCGCCGTTGCACGAATTGAAATCCCCGCCCATATCCATACGGATTCGTAGGGACGGGTCGTATGACCCGTGGCGGGGCAGGCGTGCCTACAAGATTTGCCTGCTTTCATTTGTATTCAGCGGAGTGGTGCCAATAATTGAAAACATTCGAGCAGGTTCTCCCTCTATCCCTTTTACTACAAGGTTGAAAAAAGGGGATTCTATGGCACCTATTCTCAAAGGCGCTCCGACTAAATAACTGATCACATCTACCGTTTCATTGAGATCAAACGATATATCAATATGGAGATTTCTCAAGATTGCCTTTGTCTCAAAGAATTTCCTCGCAAGGGTAGCAAACCCAGGGACAAAATAGATTATATCATCAAAGCCAATTGCATTACTACCCTCGCCGACGATTGCGAATATTTTACATCCTGTAAACTTTTCTCTTACCAATGTTGCAACACTATTTCTATAGTTAGGCATATTTTTTTCTTCCACCGGGAATATAACTGCAATATGCCTTGCATTTCTCACTACCTTACCTATGTCCACAATCTGTCTTTTCAAAGGTAGCGAAAGAACATATCTAACAGCAGTTATCATAAGATATCAAATTAAGAGGAATGCGGGATATAAAACGGAAAAGGAAGAAGTTCCTTGAGCGTTGTCTCGCGGGTCTCTCCTCTGTCGTTTACAAGTGTTATCCTCAGATCTTCCACAAATTCACTCAGAACCTGCCTGCAGGCACCACAGGGATAGATAAAATCACTTGAGACAATCACAAGATGTTTAAAGTTACATTTTCCCTCTGATGCAGCTTTTGCTAATGCCACTCTCTCAGCACATATGGTAAGCCCGAATGAGGCGTTTTCTATATTACAGCCCGTAAATATCTCCTTGCTCTTGATAGATATTGCCGCACCTATTTTTATCCCGGAATAAGGCACATATGCATATTTCCTCGCCTCTTTTGCTTTTTGTATGAGAAGTTTATCTAATTCCATCACTTGACCGTTATTTTGTCTTTCAACTCTTCAAATCTCTTTTCCCCTATGCCTTTTATATTTTTTATTTCTTCTATATCTTTAAGCTCGCCCTTTTCTTTTCTGTACTCAACTATCCTGTCAGCATAAACAGGACCAATCCCCGGGAGTAGCATGAGTTCTTTCTTGTTTGCGGTGTTTATATTTATTCTGCCGGTAGGGATTTTATTTTTCTCTTTTGGGGAAGTATTACGCTTTACATTTGACGCGGAGGCAGACAGCTTGATCAGACTGTCAATGCCTTCTTC
>JAYENM010000241.1:0-2099 GCA_034722095.1 Caldifarciminota bacterium
TTTAAAAAGGTAGGATTGGTAATAGCGGCCTTTTTAATTCAATACATATTAGTTTGGGGTGGAGAACGGGGATTTAATTTATTGGGTAATTTTGGGATATATCTTCATATATTCTCTTATCTATTGCTGTTGGTGGCTATCTGGTATAGTCGAAATATAAGGGGAATGAAAATAATAGGATTAGGGGTTTTAGTTAATTTTATTGTCATCTTATTTAACGGTGGCAGGATGCCTGTATCAGTCGATGCTCTAGTGAAAGCAGGACTGACTGATACTTTGCCTCTCTTAAAAAGCAAAGCTTATGCTATTCACACAGTATTAACCCGGAGCAGTAAATTAAAATTATTATGCGATGTTATAGTTTTACCTCCTCCTTATCCAAGGCCGCGTGTTTTAAATGTGGGCGACATAATTATGGCCATAGGCGTCTTTATTTTAATTCAATATGGGATGCTAATAAGTGACAAGTAATAAGTGATAAGTAATGAACAATCAAGATTCATTCTTTTCACTTTTTACTTCTCATATTTCATATTTCACGTAAATACTCAGTAAACCACGTCATTGCGAGCGCAGTGAGCCGAAGCCCAGAGCGAAGCGAAGGGGAAGCAATCTCAATCTTTATGAGGGATTGCCACGTCGTCCCGAAGACTTTCGGGACTTCTCGCAATGACAGGAAAGAATGTAATCTCACTGATTACTAATCATTGCTGCAAGTAAAGGACGGTTAAATGAATATGTATTCTTTATTGAAGAGTATGAAGGAGAAAGGGGCTTCGGATTTGCATATTGTACCAGGAATACCTCCTGTATTCAGAGTCAATGGGGCGCTAATGGTCTCTGAGGAGGAAAGAATAACGCCTGAGCAATCAAAATCCCTTATTTATTCCCTGGTGAATGAGGAGCAAAAGGCAAGATTTGAGAAATCCCGTGAAATGGATTTTTCTTTTGGCGTTTCAGAAGTGGGACGTTTTAGAATAAATGCTCATTATCAACAAAGATCGGTAGCTGGCGCAATCAGGCTTATTCCCTATGATATCCCCTCGCTTTCTGAGTTAAATCTTCCTCCTGTTCTTGCTGATTTGGCACTCAAGCAAAAGGGATTAATCTTAGTAACAGGTCCCACCGGCTGTGGAAAATCAACCACCCTGGCAGCTATGGTAGAAATAATTAATGAAAAAAGAGCATGCCATATCATTATCATAGAAGATCCTATTGAGTATCTTCATTCTCATAAAAAAAGTATAGTTGAACAAAGAGAGGTAGGGGAAGATACGCTTTCCTTTGCCGGTGCTTTAAAATATGCCCTCAGGCAGGACCCTGATGTCATTATGATTGGGGAAATGAGAGATCTGGAGACCATAGCTACAGCTATCACAGCCGCTGAAACAGGGCACTTGATTTTAGCAACTTTACATACCCCTGATGCCCCTCAATCTATAGATAGAATTATCGATGTCTTTCCTCCTCATCAACAACCTCAGGTAAGAACACAGTTATCCTCAGCTTTACAGGCAATAATGAGCCAGAGGCTTCTTCCCAGAAAGGATGCACAGGGAAGAATACCGGTGGTAGAGTTATTGATGGCTACTTCTGCTGTAAGCAATCTTATTCGAAGCAATAAAGTATATCAGTTATATACAGTTATGGAGACAGGGGCCAAGTTTGGCATGCAAACGATGGATCAAGCTTTAAGAGATTTAGTGAAGAGGGGTCAAGTAAGCCTTAGTGTAGCTCTGGAAATGGCAAGAGATCCAAAAAACCTACGAGAATCTCTAAAAGGATAACTCCTGTACCCTGAATTGTATGAGGAGAATTGGGATGTTGAGGAAAAAGAAAGGCTGGGTTTTAAATGGGTGGACCAATGCAATGAAGAGAGCAGGGGAGTTTTATAACCGGCGTATATTTGAAAAGGGAAAAGAAACCTTTTTCTGGGCTTTTATCGCCTTTGAGTTTACTATAGCTCTTTCCAGACTAATAGTCCTGGATGTAGAACGAGGACGGGCTATTTTTGGCTATTTATATATAAAAGGATACCACATCCACCATTTTTATTACGGCATTCTTCTTTTAATTTTTTCCAACTGGCTAACTTTAAT
>JAYENM010000242.1:0-10706 GCA_034722095.1 Caldifarciminota bacterium
TAACGAGCTGAATTTTCTTATCCGGAACTGCTTCTCTTTTTGAGAAGGAATATCACATTCCCGAATATTATAGAAAATACTATTACTGCATGGGCGAGAGACTGCGCATCCATTCCAGCAGTAGCGAGACCGGGCAGCTCAACGAGTTGCTCATATTCTGCTGCGCCCTTCATACCCCCAACCAGACCTACAAGTTGACCTGCCTGAAGGTATGGATAAAAGGCGGGTGCTTGTACTGCCGTGCTTCCACAACCAACTTTCTTGCCGTATCTTGCCTGTGCAATCATCACCCAGTGTCTTACTCCCGGATCGCCCGCTGAAAATGTTACTACGAGTTTGAATGGCTCTAAATTATCTATACCATTAAGAAGCGGCAACTCATCGATATTCCTCTCTGTATAATCTTGAGGAAAAATGCTTCTTAGGTCTGTTGAAATACCCGAAATCACAACAATTCCCCCTGTCTTGTAACCAAGATTTACGAAATCCACCCCATACTCCTTTCCGTATTCTTGCGCAGCTTTTTCAAGATTTGCCTGTCCCAGCAAAACCCCCTGTGGCCACAAACCGAGACTCACTATCTTTAAATCCTTTCTGAAACAGTGTCTTATAACCGCGAGTGCCATAGGGTCGAGTTCTGCCATACTTGCCGGGTCATAATCAAAGGATAAAAAAATATAAGACCCCGGAGGTATGGACTCTATCTCTCTATACAATCTCTTTGCGGGCTCACTTATCTGTATGGCAAGTCCCATAGGAAAGAGTATCGTAACAATCACAATTGTCGCAAGTACAGCAAATATAATTCGTCTGTCTATGTTGAGTAATTTATCAAGCATACGCAATCAATTGTCAATTGTCAATTTTCAATTTTCCTATTCTCCCCCAAGATATGTTCTCTCTATACCAAGTATAACACGCAGAGAATATGAAACGGTTCCGAGTGCTATCCCGATCATTATTGCACGCTGTCCGGCCGTATTTGGATAAGTCATAATCCAGTCAGCAATAAGAGGAAGTTTATTCCACAGGATATTCCCGATAGGGACCCTTCCAAGCATCACGATTATAGCAGCAACAAGAAGAAGCGTAGCATCTATGTTCCTTGCACGGAATGCCCTGAAAGAGGCAGACGCAATAAAAAACGCAAGGAGAGCGAACATAGTTGCTCCCATTGGTTGCTGTACATTCACGAATATGTAATTAAACGGAGTTCCCGTACCAATCCCCCATTTAGCTCCAGTGAAAATGGTGGCAACGAGACCGCCTAGAAGTACTACGGAGTATCCCCATCCTTTATTCCTCCTTCTCAATTTATTCGCATGAAGCCTGACCAGATTCATGAGTCCGAGGAGTAGTGCGAATACAGCAATTATAAGGAACCACCGGTTGAAAGTACCAAAAAGTCCCGCAAAAGGCTGTCTGGGGATGAAATATTGGGCAATCATTACGATACCCACAATGAAAGTAATTATCAGAGGAAATTGTCGTTTCATAGAATTTACTGGACCATAAGGATGTCCTTTATTATTGTGAAACCAAATGTTGCAAGAACGGTTCCTACTACTATTAACGCAAGAAACATCGCTTTACCCCAGTCCTGCCCTTTCAGACTGCCAAGCTGGAGGGGGTCTTTTGAAAGGTAAGCAGAAGCTGCAAAAAACTCCTCACCTATAAGTGTATAATCACAGGCTGTGACGAAGAACGGCAACTGCGATGGCATAGCCGTTCCAGCTATCTGAATAGCTCCCACAGAATGTCCGGTTTCCGCAAGTATAAGAGATTCTGCGTAGAAACTTCCCATCAAAAATATCGCACCGGGTTTCTCTCTCATCATTATACCATCACATCCAGCAGCAAAACCAAACTGGTCATCAGTAAGGTAAAATATGTTACTCGGGTTAAATATATCGGGTCTGCCGGCGTCGTAATATGCCTCTTTAACAGTCTCCTGGGCTGCAGTCATCACAAGCGACCTCGAGGTTGGCATCAAAATCTGGGACTCGTATTCTGCAGCCTTTTTAGCAACCCGCCGCAGTATCGTTATGCCGGCTATAGTCTGGAGATCGTCTATATCCATAATGCCGGCAATGAACATAACCGGCCTTCCGAGCTCGGTTGCCCTTCCCACTGCCTCATCAACCGCTTCGAGCCCGGCTATTTGCCTTATATACAGCTCCTTACCTCCTTTTGCCTGCCTTATAAAAAATAAAATAAGCCCGCATACCACAAGAACCACAATAAGCATTGTGGTTCTTCCTTTGTGAAACCACTGCGGGCTTGATATAACCGAGGCGGGTTCTGATGCAACCACACCTTCCTCTGTGGTTAAAATAACCTGGTAATAGTATTTCACACCATCCTCTACCGAGTTATCTATCCAATAGGTATCGGATGGAGACACAGCAACCATCCTTTCAAACTCTTTTCCCTCTTCCTTCCGCATAATTTCGCCAGAGATAAAGGGAAAGGGGTAAGAGAACTTAAGAGTAACACTACCTCCTGCATCATTTGGTGTATCGAAGGCAGATATAGATAGACTGCTTATTATGAATAATATGAGCATACAGATTACGAGTTATCTTTCTCTTCACTATCCGCGGACTCTTTTTCCTCAACAGCAGGCTCATATTCGGTCTGAGAAAATACAAGCCTTCGCTTCTCTTCATTAATCTCAATCAACCTCACAGTAATCTTATTTCCTATAGTGTATTCACGCTGGAGTTCCTTTGGCGGATCCTGCATCTGCGAATATGGGATAAATCCATCTACTCCTACATCTACAACAAGCCCCTTATCAAGTACTCTGGTTATCGTAGCATTCGGAATTATATCGCCTATCGCATGCTCCTCTACGAACTTTTTCAACGGATCTTCGCTCATCTGTTTCAAACCGACAGACAACCGATGTGCCTCCTGATCTATTGAGAGTATCTTGCACTCTATCTCTTGCCCTGTTTTGAGTTCATCTGATGGATGGGAAATTCTTTTTGTCCACGATATGTCTTTTATGTGTAGAAGTCCTTCTATCCCGTCTTTCAGTTCGATAAATGCTCCGTAGTTTGTAAACTTACGCACTATTCCTTTGACAACAGACCCAACTGGGTGTCTCTCCACTGCTCCCTCCCAGGGATTTTCCATTAGTGCTCTGATAGATAAAGACATTCTCTGTTGTTCCTTGTCTATATTAAGGATCTTTACCTCTACCGTATCCCCCAGAGAGAGAAAATCGGCAGGTCTACGCACCTTTTGGGTCCAGGTAAACTCTGATATATGCACAAGCCCTTCAATTCCTGGTTTCAATTCAACAAACGCACCATATTGCGTTATTGACACTACCTTTCCTTTTGTAACTGCCCCAACCTCGAATTTTTTATCTATATCCTCCCATGGATGCGATGTAAGCTGTTTCATACCGAGTGCTATTCTCTGCTTCTCCTTGTCACATTCCAGAACAATAACTTTGATGGTATCACCTATATGCAGCACCTTAGAGGTATGTGAAAGCCTTCCCCATGTAATGTCACTTATATGCAGAAGCCCGTCCACGCCACCCAGATCTACAAATGCACCATAATCTGTAATATTCTTCACTTTGCCCTCAATAACAGCATCCTTTTCTATTTTTTCCAAGGTCTCTTTCCGCTTCTTCTCCATATCCTCTTCAAGAATCGCCCTTCTTGAGATAACTATATTTTTCCTTCCCTCAGATAATTTTAATATCTTAAACCTGTGGGTCGTTCCGAGGAAATCTTCTGCATTCACGGGTTGAAAATCTACCTGTGAACCGGGAAGAAAAGCATTTATACCACCAAGGTCAACCTGAAATCCTCCTTTTACAGTCTTTATTATCTTACCCTCCACAGATTCTCCTGTCTCATGGCATTCATATATAGTATTCCACACATGCATTATCTCTGCCTTCTCCTTGGACAGGATCACCATACCTTCATCATCCTCGATTTTTTCGAGCAATACATCAACCTCGTCACCCTGTCCGGGAACAGCACTCCTTTTAAACTCCGAGACAGGTATAATACCTTCTGATTTCAATCCAACATCTACAAGTATATCGCTATGCGTTACCTTTACTACTACACCTTTTATTATTTCTCCCTCTTTTATTTTCATTGATTCATCTATCATTTCGATGATGTTTTCTTCCATACCCTGCACCTCCCTTTATAAAAAGCTATCGTGCCTTTCACAAAATTCGTAATCCCTTGCTATACAAGGAATTACAAAGGCTATTTTATTTTCTGTAGCCCACTGGCTTGTTTTGTGTAGCCCACCGCTTTAGCGGTGGGCTAATTAAAAACCCGGTCTCTTAGATTCCCAAACCTTCAGTTCTGTGAAGTCCTATAAAAAGCTATCTGGCATTGTTGCGATACTTCTCTGCCTGCCAATAGACAGGCAAATTTTTTATGCTCGAAACTTAGCCAGATTGTGTATTATATCATACATTATTGGATTTGTCAAGAAAAAACTTCGTTGCCACGGATTTCACTGATTTTCACAGATCCCACAGATTGGAAATCATTTATTTTACTTAACTATGAATAAAGCAGAGACTTAACGCCGATTTTTAAAAAGAGCCCTACTAAAATTTCTGTCCATTAAGAAAAATTAACTAAAGTGTGTGGGAACGAACAACTTGCTTTGTGAACTTTGTGGTTTTCTGTTTTTTCAATGCCTGAAGTGTCTTATCCCCGTGAATACCATAGTAATATCATGCTCATCCGCCGCATTTATTACCTCTTTATCTCTTATAGACCCTCCCGGCTGTATTACAGCCCTTATTCCTTCCTTCGCAGCAAGGTCTATAGAATCACGGAACGGGAAGAATCCGTCAGAGGCAAGTGCAATTCCTTCCCTAAAACCAAACTTCTTTTTGTTCATAAGCGCAATCTCCAATGCCCCCACCCTGTTTGGCTGTCCACCTCCAATACCCACCGTCATCTCTTCTGTTGTTATACATACAGCATTTGACCTTATAAACCTTATGACCTTAAAGGCAAAACAGAGGGCACGGAACTCCTCTTCAGTTGGTTTCCTTCTTGTAATAACTTTGAAATTCTTTATATTATCCGGCAGGATGTCGCTATCCTGTCCTATAAGCCCGCCACTTATATGTCTGTAGTACCACGGTGAGAGATGGCCGTCTAACGGAAGCTGAAGCAGAATAAGACGTTTCTTTTTTGAAAGGATCTCTTTCGCCTCATCCGTATATAATGGTGCAAGTACAGCCTCCAGAAATGTAGATGAAAGCTCGGTAGCAGTTTCTTTGTCCACTTCACGGTTAATGCCGACAATACCGCCGAAACTGGAAAGCGGGTCACAACTTCTTGCCTTTCTATATGCATCAGCTATGCTTGGGGAGACTGCAATTCCGCAGGGAGTTGAGTGCTTTAAAACACAGGAGGCAGGTTCTGTAAACGAGGCCAGTATAGAAAGAACGCTGTCAAGATCGCATATATTATTGTAAGAGAGCTCCCTTCCCTGAATCTTCACTGCATTGACAATAGATAGTCCGTCAAATCCATTCTCTCTGAACAGAGTTGCTTCCTGATGCGGATTTTCACCGTATCTCAGTTTCTTGATTTTTTTAAGCGGTACAAACAGTGTATCACTGTCAAGCCATTCTGACACCTTCACATCAAAATATGCAGAGAGAGAGAACGCCTTCCTTGCAAGACGAAGTCTTGTGTTGGGTGATATTTCACCATTTGTATCAAGTTCTTCTATTACCGTATCATAGTCCTCTGGGTCGACTACACAGCTGACGCGGTTGTGATTTTTGCCTGCTGCCCTTATAAGAGATATTCCGCCTATATCTATATTCTCTAATGATGGCTCTTTATCAAACGGATAGAGGTTTACCACCACAATATCAATAAGCGGAAGATTATATCTTGTAACCTCATCTTCATTTCCCTTTGCGAGTATCCCGCCAAATATCACAGGATGAAGGGTTTTGACACGGCCATTGAGCATTGCGGGGAACCCGGTAAGACTGTCTATAGTGGTTGGTTTTATCCCCTTCTTCTCAAGATAATCCGCTGTTCCACCTGTAGCAAGCAGTTTATAGTTATGCCTTAACAGGGCATCTGCAAACGGAACAATCCCACTTTTATCATAAGTGCTTATGAGTGCATACCTATCAGCCATCTTCAATACCGTAGGGCAAACCTTTAGGTTTGCTATATCCCATGGTTTGCTCTACCGCAAGGCTGAAGCCTTGCCCTAAAGCTTTGTCCTACATCCGCTTAGAGCGCAAAATCACATCCACTATCCTTTCTGCTGTCTTTCCGTCCCACAACGGCGGAATATGTCCTTTCTTATTCTCTCCGTCAAGGATATTCAAACTTTCCTCTACGATTTTATCTTTATCTGTTCCTACAAGCTTATTTGTGCCCATAGATATTGTGACAGGTCTCTCTGTATTCTCTCTTAAAGTAAGACAAGGAATCCCGAAGTATGTAGTCTCTGCTTGCATGCTGCCCGAATCTGTCAAGACAAACTTTGCATTCTTCTCTAATACAATAAAGTCAAGATATCCAAGGGGCTTTACAACATGGAGTGGCTTCAGTTTTTCAGAAAGTCCGAATTTCTCTGCCATTTTTCTCGTTCTTGGATGTATGGGAAATATTATGGGTATCTTCCTGGAAACCTCATCCACAGCATTAAGCACTCTTGAAAATGTACTTTTATCATCCACATTGGACGGACGGTGGATGGTGAGAAGTGCATAAGGAGATTCCAGATTGAAGATTTTAGATTTTAGATTATTGATTGATAATTTTACCTTTTGCATTTTACATTTTGCATTTATTATTGCTTCTATCATTATATCGCCAACAAAATATATCTTCTCCTCTGTTATCCCTTCCTTCCTCAGATTTTTATTCCCTGATTCTTCTGTTATAAAAAGGTATTCCGAAAGCACATCTGTAACCTGTCTGTTTATCTCCTCTGGCATAGTCCTGTCGAAAGACCTCAGCCCTGCCTCCACATGGGCTATGGGAATGTGCAGCTTCGATGCGACAACTGATGCTGCAAGAGTTGAATTTACATCACCGACAACCACTACAAGATCGGGTCTATGTTTTATCATCTCTTTCTCTATTGCAATCATAATCTTCCCTGTCTGTTCTCCCTGATAACCTGAACCAACACCGAGGTATATGTCTGGCTCCGCAATCTCCAGATCCTTGAAGAATACCGCAGACATCTCATAATCATAATGCTGGCCCGTATGGACAATGATGGGGTCTATTTCCGGATGTTTCTTCATCTCATCCACGAGAGGCCCGATTTTCATAAAATTTGGACGAGCTCCTGCTACAAGAAATAGTTTCATAATTAATCTTTAAGAGTTTAAGGTGCCAAAAGTTATAAAAATACAAAGGCATTATTACTGCTTGCTACCACCGCAGGATTGCAGCTATCCCCCCGAGGTCCTTGAGTGTCTCGTTGTTGTTCAGGAAATGTATTTCCCCGGCGAGTTCAAAGTTTTGCTCTATTATATTTTCAATAATATCTTCACTCTTCTTTACATCACTTTCACATACATTACACTTTGCTGAAGTGGTAGAAATGAAATGGCATTTTGGACATATCCATCCCTCCGTACTGAGGTCGGGATCTACAAGCAAAACCTGTATCCTTCCCTGATTCAACATAGTTGTCACATTTTCTATGCCTGCTACTGCCATTTTCCCCATGTTATCCAGAACCCGCTGCATAAGCTCCTCATTCTCTTTCTCTTCTATCTTTTTTATAAGGGAAATTGTTCTTTTCTCTATCTCCTGGACGCTTGCATTGACATCAACCGTAATACTCCCAATGAATCTCCTGACAAGATATATATGGAGGATGTTCTTGAAATGGACTACTACCTCATGGGGACCACCAAGGATAAGTCTGTCAAATTGTTCCTTCTTAAAAAAGGTGAGTGTAATATCTGCGACCTTCTTCAGGTGTTCATATATATGCTGTTCTATATGTCTCTGGAATCTTGCCTGTGACCATCCGCCCTGCTTGTGCCAGCCGGGAACCTCGTCAAGTATATATGTATGCTCTTCTAACTTCCCCATATAAATGGAGAAAATTCGCGCCTTCTTCCCGTCCACGAGTACCAGACAGTATCTCTCATACTGCTCGAGAAGCCTTATGAGCGGTTTTATATAGGGTTCTTTCCCGGCTATGCAAGTACCCTTCAGGGGTATAGGAATCTCGTAAACCTGAAAGAAGTCACTTTTCGGTGATGAAAATATCACAACTGATCTGGCAGATGGCTCAAATCTTGTTTCAAGAAAATCTATTATCTTCCTGTATTCGCCTTTAAGGAGAGGATCTTCCTCTATTTTTTTTAACAAACTCTTTGCTTCAGCCACAAAGTCCCTGTATTTCAGCTTTTCCCGGCTGGGGGAAAGATATAAACTGACTACTGAATGACTATCTCCCTTAAAGTCAACAATCTGGAGGATCTGCTCTCTTGTAACCATAAACCCTCCCTGATAGTCCTTTTTCTCCTCGGGGGCAGGGACTCGAACCCCGACTCTCGGCTCCAAAGGCCGGTGTCCTGCCAATTAGACGACCCCCGAGAAACCTGTACTATTCCTTAATCGCCTTTTTATATTCCGCAAGCACCCTCTTCTCTATCAACGCCTTCGCCTCTCTTGTCAGAGGATGTGCAATATCCTCAAAGGTTCCATCCGGTAGTTTTCTCGACGGCATAGCGACGAATAGACCATTACTTCCCTCCACCACTCTCAGACCCTTCACCCGGAAGGAATCGTCAAAGGTTATTGAGGCAAACGCTTTGAGCTTTGCCTCTCCGCGAGGGAATATCCTCACATCTGTGATCTCCATAACCCCCTCCTGTAATAACTCAACCCCGTTGAATAGTTATTCCACGGGGTCAACCACAGAGATTTTTAAAACCGCAGAGCAAACAGAAAATCTAACAGGAACAACTTCTGCGGTTACAATTCTGTGGCTCCTTCACACTACGAACACTTAACAACTCGCACATCCTCTAATCCGATACACCTCTTCCATCTCTCCTCGTCTTCCCTCTCACGCATGATACCATAGATTACACTGCCTGAACCTGAGAGAGATGCACCAATACAACCGCTCTTAAGCAGTTTCTCTTTTATCTCTGCAAGGACAGGATACTTCTTGAATACTACCTTCTCAAAGTCATTGAAAAGCGCTGATGCAAATCCGTCTATGTCTCCCTCCTCCAAGGACCTTACAACTGATTCAACACCCTTTCTCTCGCCTATTTTTCCCTCATCTATAGCCCGGTATGCCCATTCTGTCTTTATTTCGAAACCCGGGTAAACCAGAACAAGGTATAAGGGAAGTTGTACGTGGAGAGGCAGGATTATATCACCGCGACCCCTTACTATTGCTGTATTCCCGTTAAGAAAGAACGGCACATCGCTACCCAGAGAGGTTGCAATTTCAAAAAGGGCGTCTTTTTCGAGGGGGTATTCATACATCCGGTTTAACCCTTGAAGAAGTGTGGCAGCATCTGAGCTTGCTCCGCCAAGCCCGCTACCCAACCATATATTCTTCTGTAAATGAACCCTGACCCCGCCTTCGACATTGGAGAGATCCAAAAATCTCTCTATCACCCTATGGCATATATTGTTCTCTTCGTAAGGCATGGAATTAGTATCAAAGATGGTCTCGCTTTTGGTCTTCTCAATATGTATCTCATCGTACAGGTCTATCTTCTGGAAGACGCTTTCTATGTTATGATAGCCATCTTCTCTCCTCTCCAGAACAGAGAGGCCAAAATTTATCTTCGCATGCGCCCTAAGAGAAAGCATCTTCTACTACCTCTGCTATGATGTGACCTATAAGTATATGGCATTCCTGAACCCTTTGTGTGTTTGCTGAGGGAACCCTTATCGCTACATCCGCAATATCTTTGAGTTTCCCACTACTGCTACAGAGTCCTACTGTTCTCATATTAAGAGATTTCGCCTGTGTTACAGCCGAGATTACACTGGGGGATTTACCACTCGTGGATATTGCAATCAAAACATCTCCGCATCTCCCTATGCCTTCAATCTGGCGGGAGAACACTTCATCATACGAACCATCGTTTGCAATCGCGGTGATGAGGGATGTATTTGTGGTAAGGGCGATGGCTGGCAGGGATATTCTCTTTTTTGCAAGTTTATGGACAATCTCACATGCAATATGCTGGGCATCTGCTGCACTTCCGCCGTTTCCGCATAGCAATATCTTGTTTCCGCTCTTGAGAGCATCTACTATAATCTCACAGGCCTCTTTTATATGCTCTGCTTCACTCCTGAGTTTCTCTTTTATAGTGATACTCTCTTTTATTACTTTAAGTGCCTTTTCCATGCGTTCTGATATTTGCGCCCCATTGAATTCATACAATCTGACACACTCCGCCCCCATTATACATCAATATTTCAAAAATGTCAAGTAAATTTTTCGAACCACAGAGAACACAGAGAATTTTTGTTTAAAAAGAAAAAACTCCTTGCCCTGTTAGATGTTTACTATCTAACAGGGTGAATGCTCTCCTTCAAACTCAAGATCTATTCAATCTCAATTATTCTAAACAAATAAAAATAGTTCAACCATTTGAGCACACAGAGAATAAATAAATATTGTTTCTCCGTGTCCTCTGTGGTATAATTTCCTATGCAATCAAG
>JAYENM010000243.1:0-2094 GCA_034722095.1 Caldifarciminota bacterium
CTTCTATAAGGTTTTCATTTACCTTACTTGGTATTACTTCAAATGAGGGTATAAGTGTTAAAAGAAGTTCTCTTCTCCGTGGTGATGCCGATGCTAATATTAACCTCATGTCTTCAACCTCTTTGTTTTGGCAGCAGGAAATAATATATTATTGAGTATAAGCCTGTATCCGGCAGAATTTGGAAAGTTTTTTAGATCTGTCGGAGGGTCACCAACAAGATGGGCATAGTCTTCAGGGTCATGTCCGCCAAGGAATGTAAAAAATCCTTTTCCCCTGTCCCCATAGATATATTTGACTTCCTCGCTACCCTCGATATCTCCCAAAACAACAACATCATCCTTTACGAAGTTTCTTCTGAATCCCGTATTCTGGCCAAGAAATTCCTTTATGTATTTTGTGTGATTCTGGCCCAGCATCGTGGGAATGGGATCGTATTTTGCATCAAAATTTTTCAGTGTGAAATAGATCTTTTTACCTCTGCTCTGTGCCTCTCTGGTTACATCAATATCAGAATGATTGTATATAAGTGCGTTCACATCGGGTGTAAAATCCTTAAATGCGAATGTTCCACTATAGTCAAGTTTGTTTCTGTATTCTGGGTCCGCTGGGGTCCCATCAAATGGGATGCCAACTATATCCACATCATATGCTGAAAGTGCAATATCAACCGTTTCTGTTGCTGAACACATAGCAAATAGAAATCCACCCTCTTCAACATACTCCCTTATCTTCAGTGCAACTGCGTGTTTCAATTTCCATACAGATGAAAAGCCAAGTCTTTTTGCCATATTCTCATTTATTGAGACTTCCCTCTTATACCAATCTGCATTATGATAGGACCTGTAGAACTTACCGTATTGTCCTGTGAAATCTTCGTGATGAAGGTGGACCCAGTCATAAGAAGATAATGCCCCTGATAGAACCTCCTCATCCCATATTGCATCGTATGGAATCCCGGCATAATCAAGCACAAGTCTCACTGCGTCGTCCCATGGAGAAAAATGCGGAGGCACATATACGGCAATCTTTGGAGCCTCTTCCAATATCACTTTTTCCATATTTTCATCCTCAATGATCTTGTAAATCTGTCTCACGCTCGCCTCATTTACTATGGAACATCTGACCCCTTTCTTTCTACATATATTTTCAATGCCTTTATCGTAGTCTATTAGAAAAGAACCTCCCCTGTAATTTAAGAGCCATTCAACCCTCTTCTCTAACAGTAGTGCCTGATAGGCAACTCCATATGCGTGAAGGTGATCAGTCTGCATGGTATCCATATAAATAAGCAACCTTGCAGGAAATAGTGGGAGGGAGATAAGTACCACTATGAAAAAAAATAATTTGCGCATTACAACCACAATAATAAAGAAATCATAGATAATCTGCGTTTACCCCGTTAAATAGAACTGTTCTTAATAACTCTCTGACGTTTATCGTTGCATTATTTATTTAACGGGGTGAATCTGCGTCCAATTTTTTTCTTGACGGACAGCCATTTTGCGTATCTCTCAATTCCTTCTCTTACACCGTCGGTTACGGCCCTTGACGATATTGTTGCTGCGGTTATAGCATCAATCGTGCCCCCATCTTTTTTCAATTGGATATCCTTTTTCTTTTTTCCCTTGAACTGTTCTATAAAACCGGATTCTGTTATTCTTACTCCCAGTCCCGGTGTCTCCTTCAATCCTTCAGAGGGGGTCGCGGGTCTTATTGCTACAATGCTGGTATCTCTTGCAAGACCAACCAGTGTCTCAATTGGACCACCATATCCCATTGGAAATACCTTAAACACAATTCCTGCTTTATTCTCTGTCGAGTCCACTGCTACCCAGAGGGTATCCTTCAGAAGTGTGTCTCCTTTAATTACAAGTGGATCAAATCTACAGGCAGAGAGGAAGACCTCCCTTAATTGTTCGTCCAGTTTTGCCTTTATCCTCTCTTCAATTATAGGCGTAGTGACTGTATACACCCAGGAAAGCAATCCCGCTGCTGCAAGACACACTATCAGCAGCGATAACACCATCTTTATCTTCATATCTCCTCCCTCTCTACTTGTAAAATTAACAGCAGAGTTCGCAGAGAACACAGAG
>JAYENM010000244.1:0-3207 GCA_034722095.1 Caldifarciminota bacterium
TGGGATTTTCGGCAAAGCATTCAAGAATCTTTACATCGGGGCATCTCCCAAATATTTCAGATAACGATAATGGCTTTCCCATAGTTTGTAATGTCAAAGTGGTATTTAAGGTTTTGGATGGCAAAAACCTTTATAAGGTTAAAACAGATTACAATCAATGCATCTTCGCAAATTAATAGTTTGTAATAAATCTCAGGTTAATATTGCAAAAACTCTTCTTATTGCATTTGTAATGATTTCATCTGGTATTGTTGTCAATCTTGCGCTTAATGAACTGTTAGTGGATGATGCAGAAGCATATACCATCAATGGTGATACAATTACTTGGGAGAATCAATATGGTAAGATGGAAGTCTATCCTCACACCTCAATAGGTTTAATAAAACAGACTCAATACTGCAATCTTACGGTGAAAGACCTGATTGCGGGCGTCCCAATAGATGTGGCTTTCCGTTTTGATTTTCTGTTGAGTAACGCAGATATATGGCATCAGCAGTCAATAGAGAATACATACAGGATTGATAATGTAAGCAGTTATACTGTGATAGGTGAGCCAGAATATGTTAACCGTGGAGATATACCTTCAGACTATTACGCTCAGGTAAACACAAGCAGGTATCTGGATAGCAACTACACTTTATATAATGTGACGGGGTATACAGTAATAACCGAACCTAATGCAACCGACTGGGGTGATGTACCTTCAAATACATATATCAACGTAACTGTAGATAATCTTTCTCAATATGGTTTCTTTGACCGAGAGGAGAGATTTCACAATTTAACTGGAAATACTTGGTATACAATTTGTGGCTTCGATAGCTACCAGCAGTTGGATGCAACAACGGCACTTTTCAATTATTCTTACTGGTCGAATAACACTATTTTATGTGGTTTCGATAGCTATCAGCAGATAGGCAGCGATTCATATAGCATGGCATATCATTATTTAGATTGGATAAGTGTTGCAAGTGCATTTGAACATTTAACCTATGGAGGAAAGGAATATTATTATGTTACAGATGTAACATTTCCTGCAAATATTGTTCAACATTTCAAATGGCAGTATGATGTTCCTATGGGTAGCAACGGCAAATGGGATTTCATTGTAAAGTTGCATAGTGACACGATTCAGGAAGCGTTTGATAGTGGACGATATGTAATGCTTGACCCATGGTGGAATAGTGATTGGGATTATTACAAAACCTGTCCAATAAACGGTAAAATAGATGACTATCAGATAAAACTCATTGTAGGTAATTCTACAGGAGGAAATGTAACCTGTAATGGTCACGCCAAATCAGATTTTGGTGATATTCGTTTTGTCAATACCGCAAATGATACTGAATACCCTTATTGGATGGAAAACTACACGGCAGACACGCAGGCAACTTTCTGGATAAACAATACGGATAATGCTTCGACTATCCTGATGTATTATGGAAATAGTAGTGCAACAACTACAAGCAACGGCAATAATACTTTTCTTTTCTTTGATGATTTTCCTGGTACAAGTCTGGATACTGACAAATGGACACACTTTGAGTCAAGTGCAGGGACTGGAGATGTAACTGTAGGTAGTGGTGCTGTCGAGGTGTGGCAGGAGCATTCTGTAACTCCTCCAGGTTGTGAAGGAATTAAATCTAAAGATACATACGCACAAAATGTGGCAGTGTGTTTCAGACGCAGAGAGACAGGTGATGATTATGGTACAACTATTCCTACTGGTTTTAGTGATATGGGTATAGATAATGGTCTGGGAGATAATTATCTATTGGTGCACGGTGTATGGTATAATAGATTTGAAACAAGAAATGATGGTGGCACTGAAGACAAGAATAGTATAACAAAAACTTGGTCATCGTGGCATATAGGAGAAGTTAGATGGCTTTCAGACGAGGCAAGCTATTATCATGATGACGGAACTCATGTTTCTTCCACAACAATACCTGATACTACTCCTAACCTTTCTGCTGTAATATCAGCAAGAGAATGGTGGGGTGGACCAGCAGCAAAACAAGAGGTTGATTGGATTTTAGTCCGCAAATACGCCTCAACAGAGCCATCATGGGGAACATTTGGAAGCTGGGTATCATTACAAGTAACAACAAAAACAGCGGATGTGAGTGCTAGCACTGTTATATACACAACAAAAACAGCAAACGTGGATACTAATGCTATTTTGCGCACAACAAAAACAGCGGATGTGGATACTACGGCAGCATTTAGGTTATACGGAAAAACACAAGAGGTAAGCACATCTACGGTATTCTATAAAGCAAGAACGGCCGGGTTATCAACGGATGTAGTCCTTTCGACCACTAAATTAGCCAACGTTGATTCTACTATTTCATTTTGGATAGAAAAAAGTGCAGGGGTAGATACCACGGCTGTTTTATCTATACAAAAAACAGCAAACGTGGATACTTCTGCCGTATTTACGGAGGTTACTCCGGAAACGGCTAATGTAGATGCTACTATTGTTTTGCGAGCGGTAAAAACGGCAGGGGTAGATGCTACTGCTGCATTATTAAGAACAAGAGCAGCAAGTGTCGATGCAACGATAGCACTATTCAAAACCATATCAACAGATGTAAACGCCTCTGCCGTATTGCGGGCAGTAAAAACGGCAAATATAAATACCACATCAGTTTTATCGGCGAAAAAGATAGCAGAAGTATCCTCTGATGTCGCTTTTAGGCAAATTAAGACAGATACTGTCTCAACCAATGCGGTATTTTATAAATCATTATCTGCTGATGTAGATGCCACTTGTGTTTTATTCAATGAAAGGACGGCTGATGTAGATGCCACTTGTGTTTTATTCAATGAAAGGACGGCTGATGTAGATGCTTCGTCTGTCTTACACATACAAAGGACAGCGGAAGTGCCGGCGACAGCATCCTTATTCGCACAAAGCATACAGAGGACGGCAAGCGTTGATACAACAATTCATTTACAAGACCTTAAAGAATTTAGAGAGGCATGGAATATTATTATCTCGCTTTCGGCAAGTTCTTATGTTGATATAACAAAAACTGAACCACATGAGGTAAATATTATAAAGACAAAATCATTTGATGTAAAGAGAGGATAAAATGTTAAAGTTGAATCTGTATAGGAAAGAAAAAAGAGAATTTGTGTTTACTCTTAGAGATAAGGATGGTGATGTCATTCCATTGCTCTCCAGCAACGTTAGCGTAAAAT
>JAYENM010000244.1:3307-7248 GCA_034722095.1 Caldifarciminota bacterium
ATGTAAAGAGAGGATAAAATGTTAAAGTTGAATCTGTATAGGAAAGAAAAAAGAGAATTTGTGTTTACTCTTAGAGATAAGGATGGTGATGTCATTCCATTGCTCTCCAGCAACGTTAGCGTAAAATTCAGGGTATATACTGAATTGCCCCCCCTATACGGAACGAAGGTTTTTGAAGTGGATGCGACAGGAGAAGCGGATGACGGAACTTGCACGGTAACGCTGACAGAGACACAAACTGACATAACCCCGCAGCTCTACTCTTATGAAATTTATTGCGTATACCCGGGCGAGACCGAATATGTGGCGGAAGTCGGTTTATTTCTCATTCGTAAAAGAGCGGATGCCTCACTCGAAGGAAAAACATTTTGCCGGCCGGAGGATGTTCGCTTGAAGCTTCGCTGGATAGGAGATGAATATGACTATGCGGATGAGGATTTACAGTTTATCATCGAGGAAGCACATAGGAAAATGATTTTGGATGTCGGGATAAATACAATACAAAAGGGTCTGGGGCATTATAATACAGATGATAAAGTGTATTATCTGCCGCATGGAGAATTAATTTCATTTGATAAAATCTATATCAATGGGGGAGAAGTTAGCAATGCAAACTATACAGTGAATTATGACAAGGGAATGATTACCTTCGACTCTGACTATTCAATTAACTATCTGGATACACTTGAATTTACATATATCCCATACGTCTATCGGGACCTGGAAATCCTGTATGCAATTCATTCCATACTCATGGCTAATTATGTGCAATCAAATAGCTCAATAACTAATGTTGATATTGCAAAAATAGAGGAGGAAATGAAACAGTTAAGGGACAGGATAAACAATAAAGGAAATTACGGCACTGTCCTTGATTACAGTTACCGGGGCGGGAGATGGTAAAGGATGATGAAATAAGAAGGATACTTCTTAAACTCGGCTGGGCTATTGTGGGAGAGGCAAAAAAGACTTTTATCAGGAACAGAAGCGTAGATACGGGAGAGCTTCTGAACTCTATCATTGCGGAAGCACAGGAGGACGGGAGCGTTATTGTCGGCTCAAAGGTGGTTTATGCCCCGGCGGTCGAATTCGGGACAAGGCCACATTTCCCACCAACACAACCCATAAAGGAATGGGCGCACCGGAAATTAGGGCTGGAGGGTGAGGAATTGGAAAAGGCAACAAAAAGCATACAATGGAAAATATATCATGAGGGAACACCAGGGGCGCCATATCTCCGTCCTGCCCTGAACAAAGCGCCGGAACTTCTTAAACAAATTTTGAGGTAAATAATATATGGATGCTAGCGTTATCATTTTAGCAGTGCTTCCAAGCGGGAAGGAGAATAAAAATGACGCAGTTAAGAAGTCAGCAAGTGGTTGATGCAATAACAACGCTTTTAAGGAATAACCTTACGGATATGAATACGCAGAGGGCTATTGACGGGAAGGAATGGATACACAAGGATTTTCCCCTCTTGAGTGCAAGGAGTCCCCGGATTGGCGTAGAACTTTTAGACGAGCCAGCTGAAAGCGGAGGAATTGGAACAGCTCAAATAATACGCTGTCATGTTCAGATAACTATTGTAATAAAGCGGAAGCTCAAATTTGATTATGACGGAGATGGTGTGGCAGAGCCGACAGAGGATTGCATTGACTATCTGAAAAACGCAGTATGGGACTTAATGCAAGACAACAACGAATGGTTCAGGGAGCAGCTCGGTAATGACTTCATAGGATTGTATCCAATGTCAGCTAACTTGATGAGAACTGCGTCTCATGTGTATAGATATATCACCGTGGAGGCATTGTATGAAAGAAATTGAGGTAATAAAATGGCAAGAATAACCGGAATATTGGATGAAGTGCAGATATTTGATAGCACCTCAACGGACATTACGGCAGATGTTGGGCATATCAATACCGCAAGCTACGGGTTAGACCACAAGACAAAACAATATCCCAGCATCGGCGGTGGAGCATCGTATGTGGAACTCATAGATGATTTTGTGGACATAAAAACGAGTCTATCAATACATCCCCTTTCGGGAACAGGATTTAATGGCGTGGCGCAGCTATTCGGAACGATAACCACTGACGTAACGTGGAGCTGGGCATGGCCGGATACATTACCCGAATTCAAAATAAACGCATCATTGATTTCGGGAGAATATGCAGAGCTGACAAATGTCAAATTCGGCTCATGGAGCATAAAGGCGTCTAAAGGTAATCCTGTCGAAGTAACGTTGGATGGGCTGGCAAAGAATTTCAAAATAGTAGCAGGAACAGCAACAAATACACCCCCAGCCACATCGAGATTGGTTTATCTCGATGGATACGGAAAGATTGACGGAACGGCTGTCGGAAGCATTGATAATATAAGCATTGATGGCAGCAGAGGCCTTGAAGCGGTGAGAGGAATTGAAAGCACGGCGGCAGGTAGCAGACGGTTACCCTCCGAAATCATAGAAAAAATGAAGGATATATCCTTCTCGGCAACAATAGAGATAACAGATGACTTGGCATATCAGAAGGCATTAGGAGATTCTGCATTGCCTTATGAAATTGTGGACACAAGGGCAAATATAGCTCTCGATATGTATCTAAATTCACAGGTAAAGATTGCACTGACAAATTGTGCAATTCAGACATTGGACCATGGCAAAAGTGCGGATGCTGAAATAAGGACAGTGGACATAAAAGGAATTGCGACCGGGATAACAATGGCGGAGATTGCAGCATGATAGTAAATACGGTTAAGGACAAGATAAAGACGGCGAACGGGAAGGAAATTGAAATTGAAAGAATGAAGCATCTCCCGTATCCGCAGCGAAATGCAATAATGGACAAGGCGGTTGAAGGAAAAATGGTGGCAACAGGTGAGCGCGCTATAATACATTATGGCGCTCTCCTTCAAGCAACAATAGAAACAGTGATTACGAAACTGCCCGAGGGCATAACAATAAATGACATTGATAATACGGACCTGGACAGAATATTCCAAAATTACGCTGCTGAATTCGGATTCGGTAAAAAAAAAGTGATGGAGCAATCAAAATAGCGCTGCAAACAGGGTATTCATTTGACTATCAAATTGCACGGGCGTTGGAATACTTCAAGGCAATAAAAATGGGAATGTGCGTAAGACCGGAAGAACTGCCCGCATGGATGGTTAAAATATTGCTTCAAATGGAGCTGCAATATAGGTTGATGAAAGCGGAGGAAAAATAAGATGGCAACAGGATTTGAACTCTTTGCTAAAATAATTCCCGACACGAGCGAGTTGGATAAAGTAAAAAATAAAGATATAGAAATAAAAACAAAAACAGAAGGAATGGGTAAAAAGCTCTCTGATTTATTCGGTGGCAAGGGTGGTGGTGGCATACCGATAGGAACTGCCCCAGCGGGGGCAGCACCGGGAGGGGCAGGAGCAGCACCGGGAGGGGCAGGAGCAGCACTGGGAGGAGGGGTGGCAGGTGGCGTGCTGCTGGGTATGGGCATATTTGGAATACTAAAAAAGATTGTTGGTTTTCTGGCGGGACTTGAACCCATACAGGCGATTATGTCCCTGGTTGGAGCAATAATGAAAATGTTTTTCTTACCGTTAGCAATGATGCTTTTTAATTTATTGCGACCTATCTTAATTCCGATGGTTAAATTAATGCCGATGTGGTTGCAATTCTGGCAGGACCCGATAGGAAAATTAAGAGGATTGGGCGATATGTTATGGGATGCACTGATAAGACTCGGTAAATGGATTGTGGAGGGCATAAAATCATGTTTCGTAATGATGTATATTACAATTCCGATGAAAATATTAGAGGGAATAATGTGGCTCGGAGGGCAAATATGGGACTATTTCAAAGATTTACCTGGGCAAATATGGGATTACATGGTGGGGATAGGCGATTGGCTGGCTGACTTGCCAGGGCAAATATGGGA
>JAYENM010000244.1:7348-10613 GCA_034722095.1 Caldifarciminota bacterium
CATCAGGAATTGGTAATGTTATAGATGGACTTGCTGACATCCTTTGCCAGATACCCGACTGGATTTTTGGCAAATTTAAGGCGGGAATATCATGGCTAATGAATATTGGCGGAGCTGTTGCTGATGGTTTTAAGGATGCATTCTCATGGTTTTCCGACCTCGGCGGAACAATATGGACAGCAATGAGCGGATTGCCCAAAGCGATTGCAGATGCGATTGGAGGCGTTGGAAGTGGGATTGTATCATGGTTAAATCCCTTCGATGACTTCGTAATAACAAAAACAGGGCAGATAATCAGAACAAACCCGAATGACTTTATAATTGGAACTAAAACGCCGCATGCCCTCGGTGGCAGCACTAATGTAAAGAATATTGAAAATAACATAACAATAAACGTTGCTGGGGTGATAGATGATGCAATGGTTCAGGAAATCGCATATAAGATAAAGGAGGAAGTGAACAGAGCGGTAGGGGTGGTATAGTGGGAAATTACTACGTTGTAGAAACCACAAAAACGTATAGATATAACTTCAAGATAATACAATCGTTGGATTCTCGACAGAATAAACCAGCAATGAGCATCGCCATTCCTGGCATGTCTGCCACTTCTAACATCCTGTTGCAACTTCAAGGTATGGAAAGAACTATTGACCTGACCTGGTATCTGTTCAATGATGGCACGGACAAGAGCAACGGAACGGCCCCCATTGGCATTTTCCCGAATGGGGTTAAAACGGTAGAGGAACAGCAAAAATGGTTGTTGGATTATATCCATTACTACGACATAAATGCAAAATGGAAAATTTACGGTGATATATTTCCAGCAACCGGGCTGGCATGCCAAATAATAGACATATCATTTAGCAATGATGCAGATACGCCGTTGCACACATCAGGAACAATGAAAATAACGGTTGGGGAGGGAATATGAGCAGCGTAACAATAAGGAATAAGACCACATCTACGGACCTTCATTGGAACACATACGAAATAACGGCGCATATGGGCGATAGCATTGATAAATTGGTATTGAACATCCCCAAAGATGACGTGGTAAGCACATTGGACAACATTGTTGTTCTATCAAATTCGACGGAGATATGGGGAGGATTCGCAAAAGACAAGGGAAAATGGAAACCGGGCGGAACGAAGGAGATAGAAGTCCTGGGATACGGTAGCGACATAATCAATAAACAGGTAACACTGAATTTGGTGGATAAAAGCCCCGAATACATTTTGGAGCAGGCCGTAAGCGGGACAGGATATGTAATAATAACGCCGGTCGCTACGGGCATAACAGTATCAAAATATAAAGTAAGCACCACCATCGGCCAGGTTTTTGCCGACATGATGGCCAGGAGCGGTTATAAGATAAGATTTACCCCTGAATTGGATGCTTCAAGCAACAGAAAGATTTATTTTGAAAGTGTCGGCTATTTGAGTAGCGGTTACTCATATAATTCGGCAACGGATAATATCAAAATAAACGAATGGCGGGAGGAAATCATTGAAACTGTCGTAAATAAGGTAAAGGTGATAGGACAGGGTAAAGCAACGGATTTAACCGTTGCAGACCTTCAAGAAAGCACGGCAAGCGGAACAGCATTAAATCCAGAAAATATGATAGACGGGAATACCATCACATATGCACAGTTTCAGATTGATGATTATGCTATATTCACTTTCAAAAAACCGTTTATTATTCATCGGTTTAGGTATCACGGATATGCGACAGGGAGATTATTTACATTTAAGGTATATTATTGGAGTTTAAGCACGTCGTCATGGGTGGAATGGTGGGAGGAAACATCTTTTTATGGACAGAATCTTTGGGATGCCTGGCAAAATTTAGCTGAAGTTTTAACAACAAAAATCAAAATAGTGCGAACATCCGGTGGTGCTTACTATACTTTATTTCTTAAAGAAATAGAAGTTGAAGGAACAAGTGGAAGGACATTGCCTATTAAATATGAAGGGACGGCATCGGACAGCACAAGCATAACAAATTATGGAGAAAGGTTTGAGAAATGCACTCTTGACTATATACAATCGGACAGTGAGGCGACAGCTATCGCAAACACCCTTCTTGTGCCTAATCCGAAATCGGGCGGTAATATAACGGCTGCATGGGATGGAACGATTATGGTGAACGAGACAGTGGCTCTCGTCGATAATGTTCGGGGTATCAATGGCAACTATACTGTTCTGGAGCAGAAAATCGGCAATGGTTTAACTACGCTTCATCTGGGATGGACAAAACGGCAAGGAATACTTGATGAGCATAGGGCGGAAATAGAATTGAGGAAGGAACGGGCAAAAACTCTCGGCGCATCTTTGGATAGCGATGAAATTCAGGTTGATATTTCAGATACAAGCACCACAGACCCGGGTAGCACAAATAGCAGCGATGGAACAGGGATTACCAACGATACCACAGACCCGGGTAGCACAAATAGCAGCGATGGAACAGGGATTACCAACGATACCACAGACCCGGGTAGCACAAATAGCAGCGATGGAACAGGGATTACCAATGATACCACAGACCCGGGTAGCACGAATAGCAGCGATGGAACAGGGATTACTAACGATACCACAGACCCGGGTAGCACGAATAGCAGCGATGGAACAGCTATTACGGTAGGTAACGCCAATACCGTCCCTGGAGTTACGCCTCGTGATGAAGCGCAGGCAATAGGTTCAACAGTTAATAATCAATATGACAGCGGCTGGATAGCACTAACTTATCCTTGCAGCTGCTATGGAACGGATAAGGAGGACGAGTTTGTTATAGAGGTGTGGCTAAATACAGAATCTACGAGCTGGGCAACAATACCTTCAAAAATATTGGTGTCTGTGTGGCTAAATACAGCAGCTGATGGGACAGGTAGTGATATGTATTTATTTAAGGAAGTATTAAATTTCCCTCATCCAACAAACGTTCGATTTATCAGAAAATGGTTCAGCATTCCCACCGATGCGATATATCAAATAAATAATAACATGACGATTATTCGCAGTTTTAAGGTAAGGCATAAAATTCTTGATGGTAATTCCCCTACGGGAGATGTGGTTACAACCTGTCATGCCTTTATTGTGAAAAAACATACTCACTCGGCATCGGTAATGGACCCGAAACATCTGCATACCATAACCGGCGATAGCCACCTTCATTTAGTAATAGACCCGAAACATCTGCATACCATAACCGGCGATAGCCACCTTCATTTAGTAATAGACCCGAAACATCTGCATACCATAACCG
>JAYENM010000245.1:0-2080 GCA_034722095.1 Caldifarciminota bacterium
TTTACAAGATGAATTTGAAAAAGCTTTTAAAAAAGTAGATATTTTAATTACTCCCACAACTCCAACAGTTGCTTTTGATATCGGAGCTAAAAAGAGTCCTTTGGAAATGTATTTTTCTGATATTTTTACTGTGCCAGCAAGCTTAGCTGGTTTACCGGCTTTAAGTATGCCTGTGGGCAAAAAAAACGGCTTGCCTATAGGTATGCAACTTATTGGTAAACAGTGTCATGAGCATGATATTTTTGAAGTGGCTCATTATCTAGAAAAACACATATCCTGAGAATTTTTAATTAAAAATTTATTTCACATCTTCCGTCAAGAATCTTTAATTCTTCAGCTAAAAATTTCAAATTGATTTAAGGGTTGACAAGATATATTTTTTGATTAAAATAGATAAACAAGGTAAAAACTTTTTTATCTTTTTTGTTCCTTAAAACTTATTAGCAGTGTTCAAGAGTTATCCCGAAGTTAATTTTGGGCTTTCTAAAATTAACTCTTCGCCAATTTGATGGCGAAGTAAATTCTTTATCAAATATTTTTTTTGAGAGTTTGATCCTGGCTCAGGACGAACGCTGGCAGCATGGATAAGGCATGCAAGTCGAGCGCCCCAGTTTACTGGGGAGCGGCGGACGGGTTAGTAACGCGTAGATACATACCCTTGTCACGGCCATAACCTATCGAAAGATTGGCTAATAGCCGATAGTCCCAGTTTACTGGGTAAAGGATTCTTCCGGACAAGGAGTGGTCTGCGTCCTATCAGTTTGTTGGTAAGGTAATGGCTTACCAAGACTATGACGGGTAGGGGGTGTGAGAGCATGACCCCCAACATCGGCACTGAGACACTGGCCGGACTCCTACGGGAGGCTGCAGTCGAGAATCTTCCGCAATGGGCGAAAGCCTGACGGAGCGATGCTGCGTGCGGGAAGAAGGTCTTCGGATCGTAAACCGCTTTTCTGCTTGATTAAGATATGTTTTCATATTTGAAAGTAGAGCAGGAATAAGAGGCCGCTAAACTCGTGCCAGCAGCGGCGGTAATACGAGTGCCTCGAGCGTTGTCCGGATTTACTGGGCGTAAAGGGTCTGTAGGTGGTTATTCAAGTTTTTGGTTAAAACTTTCGGCTCAACCGAAAGAAAGCCAAAAAAACTGATTAACTAGAGGGGATGAGAGGCTGACGGAACTAGTGGTGTAGGGGTGACATCCGTTGATATCACTAGGAACACCAAAGGCGAAGGCAGTCAGCTGGCATCTTCCTGACACTGAGAGACGAAAGCGTGGGTAGTGAATGGAATTAGATACTCCAGTAATCCACGCCGTAAACGATGTCAACTAGCCATTCCGAGTGTCGACCCTCGAAGTGGCGAAGCTAACGCGTTAAGTTGACCGCCTGGGAAGTACAACCGCAAGGTTGAAACTTAAAGGAATAGACGGGAGCTTGCACAAGCGGTGGAGCGTCTGGTTTAATTCGACAATAAGCGAGAAACCTTACCGAGACTTGAAACTTTGTTGACAGCCCAATGAAAATTAGGCTTTTCGCAAGAACAACAGAGTCAGGTACTGCATGGTTGTCGTCAGCTCGTGCCTTGAGGTGTTCCGTTAAGTCGGGTAACGAGCGCAACCCCTGTTGTCTGTTACAAGTTTCAGACAAGACTGCCCTCGTTAAAGGGGAGGAAGGAGGGGATGACGTCAAATCAGCATGGTCCTTTGATGTCTCGGGCTACACAGGCGCTACAATGGTTGGTACAATGAGTTGTGCGAAACGGTAACGTGAAGCTAATCTCATCAAAACCAATCTCAGTCCGGATTGGGGTCTGCAATTCGACCCCATGAAGATGGAATCGCTAGTAATCGCGGATCATCTCGCCGCGGTGAATACGTTCTCAAGCTTTGTACTCACCGCCCGTCACGTTAGGGAAGTCGGTAGTGCTGGAAGTCCCTGGTTTACCAGGGCCTAAGGCAAGATCGGTGACCAGAACGAAGTCGTAACAAGGCATCTGTAGGGGAACCTGTGGATGGATCACCTCCTTTCAAAGGAGTTTATCCTTTGGCCATGATTTTTCATGGTCAGTGTCGACCCTCTTT
>JAYENM010000246.1:0-2078 GCA_034722095.1 Caldifarciminota bacterium
GAGGGGTTTGCCCGTGAGGTGGTGAGCCTCCTGCGGGATGCGCCTCGGAGGGAAAGGCTGGGCCGGGCGGCGAGGCGCCTCGTCGAGGAGCACTACGACTGGCGACTCATCGTGCCCAGGCTGGAGCGGGCCTATGACATTCAATCCGCCACTCGTTTGAACATTTGACTACCTAGGCCGATGGCAGTATAATCAAGTAGATGACCGATAGCTTGATTTGGAGGAATAGGGGATGTCAAGTCGCTTAATAGAGATATTTGAGGATGAAAAACTTGTGAGCAGAATTAAAGAACGCCTACCATATCTATTTCAGCTTGCAGAGTTGGAAAGTTCAAGGGCTGGGAAGATTGGGATGGAAGTGGGCTCTCTTCGCGAAAGGATAATTGTTGCTTTGCTAATTTATAAATTCGGTGAAGCAAATGTGGAGACCGAAATTCCTATAACAGAACCCGGGGTAGATGTAAGATTGTTTGGCAAGCCCATATCCGTTAAAAAAACCGGCAGAGGGCTTAGTGGAGTTAAACTTGCATGGACAGTAGATCCTCAGAAAGCAAGAGAGTTTCGCGAAAATTATTTCCCTCACGGTTGATATTTTACTTGTGCAGATTAACTGGAATACTATGGGAGGATTTTATTATATACCTCTGGAGGTGCAAAAAAGAGTTTTTGAAGAGACAGGCAAAGAAAAGTATATTAAACTTCCTACGCCAGGAATGAACCTGAGAGGAGTCTATTAAATGTCTGAGCGAAAGAAAATGAAAAAATGTCCTAATTGCCGAGAAATACTTGATCGTATTTGGTTCACAGCCTTAATGACTGAAGAATGGTCTTGGAATGGAGAGGGATATAATGAGTGTACCGCTAAGCATAGCCTTGTTACTGATCCAGAACAATCTGTTATTTGTCCCTATTGTGGCAATGTGGTTGGGACAGGTCGAGATTTCGGTTTTGGTAAATAGCTCTTAGTGAAAGGATACAGTAAATAAATGGAGCCAAGTATTTCCCAAATTGTTCAGAGTGATAGTAGAATATTTTACAACTACTCTACTATTAGAATAACTCAAAGTCGCATAGATAAGGGCTTGATTGCTATTCCAATGGCATTAGTAAGTTGGTTTCCAGAGTATAACACTAGTATTCAAGTATATTTGGATGATTCGCTTCTCCCAAAAACTAAAACCTACACTTCGTATAAAAGCTCCACTCATGAGTCTCGAATTGGCGGTTTGGCGGAATGGTTTAGAAAGAATGATATTAGAGATGGAGATGAAATAGTTATTCAATTGATTGATCGAGCAAATCATATATATAGACTGATTCCCGAACGCAATTTTTTAGTCAAAACCCAAGTACTTCAAAAAGACTTTGATCGTTCAGAAGATGAAACCGAGGCTTCTGATAAGATTGAAAATCTTGCAGAATGGACTAATTCAGAAAAAGGAATGGCTGTATTTAGTGAATATTCCAGATTAATTGAAGCTACAGCGGTTCAAGAACGGGAATATGTTGACAGGTCTTTCAGCCAGGCAAGAGAGGGAGTACCTAATAATTTGAGAGTTCTGTTACGAGCTATTTATAAGGGACATTGTCAACTTTGTGGTTTTACCTTTCTAAAAAGAGATAATACGCCATACTTTGAAATCCATCACATTCATCCTTCGATTGGTAATCATCCCAAGAATCTTGCCGTAGTGTGTGCTAACTGTCACAGGCAATTTGAATATGCAAATGTGCATCAGGAATTCACAAAAGATGGCTGGCTCAGAAGGGTCTTCTTCAACAACAAAGAGTATTCAGTAAACCAAGTTGTACTTACAAAAGAATTTGAGAATTATATCAAACATACCTACACATGATGCACATCGGAATCACACACCTGGGAAGGAAACCATATATTCCTCTCCACGCTTTTATAGCGGAAGATATGCTGAATTTGGGGTTTCTGATGAGAGGAGAGATTATATGGAATAAGGCTTCGAGTGCAAGTCCCTCAACGGCATGGGGAAGTTGGCTTTCTGCTGCCAATCCAGTTTTACGGGACGTTCACGAATATGTTTTGGTCTTTTCTAAGGGAATGT
>JAYENM010000247.1:0-10482 GCA_034722095.1 Caldifarciminota bacterium
GCAGGTAAGCCTTTGGAATTAAGGCGTAAGCCTTTTATATAGAATCCTTTCCATACGGCCCTACGGCTCGTTCACAGAATCCGTCTCAAGATCCGTATGGATATGGATATGAGATGCTGTGCAACGGTTGTTTTTGCACAACCACTATTACCTGCCTACCGCAGGCAGGCACTCCAAGACAAACTTTCTACCCCATTGGACAGGGACAAGCCCTGTCCCTACACGGTAAATGTAGGCACGATTTCAAATTGTGCCGGCACAAATTGAATTTGTGTCTATCTACCTGTCGGTAGACAGGCAAATGCTCAAAGTGGCCAGTTTTATATACCTGCCTGCCGGTAGGCGGGTAAACATGCAAAGAGCAAGAACTCAAGGGAATTTGCCCCTATCTACCTATCGGCAGACAGGTATTTTAGCAACTAAATTGGAGAAGAACCAAAAGATTAAAACATAAAGAACAAATGCTAATTGCTAACTTTGCGTTGCTAACGGTTCAACTGAGTTCACCGAAGTTTGATAATTGAATATCTTAATTACCTAGTTACCTAATGACCTGTGTCAGGAGGTAACTCCTGACACCACGGGATACCCCAATCACCCCTCTCTCATCCTATTCGGTAACCTTTGTCTTTATATAATCGTTTAAATCCGATATTATACTCCAAGATATTCCTCTCTGGACGAGGTAATTTATAAGTTTCCTTCTGGTCTTCTCATCCCTCGTCCTGTGGATGCGTAACCATCTATCAATAAGGTTTGTCGCCGTCTCTTTCTCATCAACAGGCACATCAGCAAGCACTCTGTCTGTAACCTCCCTTTCTACCCCCAGCCTGAAGAGGTCATTTTTCAATCTGTAGATACCTCTTCTATCCCTGAAGGTCTCAACAAAATAAACCGCGAAGTCATAATCGTTTACAAGACCACTCTGCTCAAGTTTGGAAACAGTTTCCTCTGCTATAGCGAGGGTAAATTTTTTCTCTTTCAGTCTTCGCAGGAGTTCTTTTCTCGTTCTCGGTCTGTATGAGAGAAGGTTAAGTGCATAATCCTTTGCCCTTACATTCTCTTCAAGATGTTTTATCTTTTCGAGCTCCTCCTCTGCGAGTTCTTTCCCCTCATATAGGTCCATTTTATGGAGTGTCTCTTCACTCACTGCAAGCGAAAACTCGCCGTCTATATATATGTTGAACCTCTTTTTTCCCTTTTTAATCTTACTTATCTGCATATCGTGTTAAATTCTTTTGGCACAGATTAACGCAGATGAAATAGATTTCAGATTGAAAATTGTAGTCGAGACGTCACGCTGTCATTGCGTCTTATCGTCGTTGCGTCAATGACTTAATAACCCAATGCCCTGTGTCAGGAGGTAACTCCTGACACCACGGGATGTCCATTTTTTACCACAAAGGCACGAAGAGATTTTAGATTACAGATTGTAGCATTATCGCGACCAGCCATATGGCTCGTATGAGAAGGTCGCTCCCACAATTACCCAATGACCCAATAACACAATTACCCAGTAACTCAACGACCTAATAACCCGATAGCCTGATAGCTTGATCGCCCGATAGCCTCTCCACTCTACGGTGTAATCACCACCTTGATTGCCTCTCCTCTTTTAGTAACCAAATTGAACCCCTTCTGTATTTCATTCAACGGTAGTATGTGCGTTATCATCTCTTTAACCCTTATACTGCCAGACCTTATAAGCTCAATTGCCTCCAGATTATCCTCACGCACTGCAGCATAAGTGCTGGTCATTGTCGCCAGCTTATTCCAGAGTTCGAATAAATGGATTGGAATCTTGATGTCGGGCTCAGTGGGTGCAAAAAAGAGAATCCATCCTCCTCTATCCACAGAACACAGACCTTGTTCAATTGCAGCGAGGGCGGGGGTACAGATTATTACACGGTCAGCAAGCCTCCCACTATTTGCATCAACGACCCTTTTGGGTACATCCTCTCTTGCATTTATTACGACATCTGCTCCGAAAGTTTTGGCTGCTTTAAGTCGATGCTCGTTTATATCGGTAGCTATTACTCTCTCTGCTCCATTTACACGGGCAAGCTGTATGTGGAGAAGACCGGACAGACCACTTCCTATAACCAATACAGTATCTCCTTTCCCTATCCTTGCTACTCTTTGCCCTCTTGCCACACATCCCAGAGGTTCTATAAAGGTACCTTCTTCAAAGGAAGTCTCATCGGGTAAAAGATAGACACCCTTTTCAACATTGATTTTGGGGACCCTTATATATTCTGCAAATCCACCAGGGTCAAAATTTGTGGATCTGAGTGTATCACACACTGAATGATATCCCCTGATGCAGTATCTGCACTCATCACAGGGCACATGGTGGGTAACAAACACTCTGTCTCCCACCTTATAGCCCTCTACGCCCTTTCCTATCTCTACAACCATTCCTGTTACCTCATGCCCCAATACACGGGGAGCCTTTTTTATCCTGTACCACTCCATAACATCACTGCCACAGATGCCGCACGCCATCATCTTTATGAGCATCTCGCCATCCCCGATCTTTGGAACAGGCATCTCTTCCACCCTTACATCGTCATTCTTATAGTACATTCCCACCTTCATACTACACCTCATTGTTTGTTATTTTGTGTATAATATTAACCACGCAAGCCTGCCCCTGCGGTGAGCAGATAAGCCTTTGGAATTAAGGCGTCAGCCTTTTATATAAAACCTTTTCCATACGGCCCTACGGCTCGTTCACAGAATCCGTCTCAAGATCCGTATGGATATGAGATGCTGTGCAACGGTTGTTTTTGCACAACTACATAAACAGGTTATGCAAAAAGTAGGAATCTGGTAGCCGCAGCTGTAGGGGTTTAATGCATTAAACCCCTACAAGCGAATATAAGACGCTGTTCTGGATTCAATTTACGCAACTTATCCTCAGGATCCGCACGGATCCCCAGGATCCGCACGGAAAAGTTGCGCCTACCATGTTGAAATTTGACTTTTTGCACAACTACATAAAGCCTGCGGCTACCACATATCACCAGTAAATTATATCATAAAAAAGGGGCTTTGTCAAGATTTTTCCTGTCCTCTACTCTCAAAGATATTGAACCACAGAGTGCGCAGAGATCACAGAGAGGAGACGGAGATTTTTACATTTATTCCATATCTCCGACTTTCGTAAATGTTGTAGGACAAGCAAATGTCGGTATCCTTTTCCACAATTACTCGTGTTCGAGCACACTTGTGCATAGGTGATAGGTGGTTAACGTAAATTTTTTACTTGACAAAAGGTGATTTTTGTATTATATATGAGGGGAGGTATAAAACACACCTTCTATTTTTCAGGAATTGAGAGCCCGGAAAGGAGAGGTATATGAAGTTCATCTTTCATCTTTTAAATATAAACGAGGAAAACAATGTCTTCACACCCTCAATCCTTGAAATACATAAGGTTGGGGGTATTTTTATTTTCTTCCACGCAAGGTTTGTGCACAGCATCCGTATGGATAAGGTTCGTTTAGGCAAGCCCTGCGTGTCATTGTGATGCGCAGGGCTTATTAGAAGCGATATTATAATTGATTGCAGTAGAACGGATTATATCCGTAAAACTTGAGGCGGAGGATAAAGATGTCTCATTAGATGTAGAGAATCAGTGAGAGATAGGGGGTAAAATGGAACGGCTATATATTACAATGTTTCTTTGCTTTCTTCTAGCCACTTTGTCTCGGGCTCAAGCCACCAGGGGTTCTTTCACGGGAATGGATTCATCCACTCAAATGATTGAATCAAATATGCAATTAACTTCTCTTCATCCCGGTGGCTGGCCACAAAGATATGATAGTGGCTACCAAGATTATGCATATAGTGTTGCCGCCGATAACGGCGACGTTATTGTGACTGGATCTTGTGGTGGCATATATGTGTATGACTATTATACTATCCTATATGATGATACTGGAAATTTTTTATGGGGTAGAGTCTACAATGGTGGCAAAGAGGATATTGCACGCTCTGTTGCTGTGGATAGAAATTACAATATTATCGTAACAGGTTCTACGAATGGGCCAGGAGACCCCAATTATTATACAATCAAGTATGATCCAGGTGGTATAGGAATCTGGAGCAGGCTCTACGATAGCGACAGCAGCAATAGTGATGATATTGCAGAAGGGGTAGCTATAGACAGCAATAACAATGTTGTTGTAACTGGATTCGTGTGGAATGGTGTATCATCTTTGGATTTCTTTACTATTAAGTACAATGAAAATGGGGATACATTATGGACCAGAAAGTATGATGGAGGCAAATCAGACCGTGCATTTGATGTAGCCATTGACAGAGATGGAAACATTGTTGTAACGGGAGAGACTTGGGTTGATTCGAGTTATGACTGCTGTATTGTTAAATATGCCTCTGACGGTACAGAATTGTGGAGTAGAACCTTTGGAACCCCATATTTTGATGCCGCCCATGGTGTGGCTGTTGATGGGGATAATAATATTATCGTTACAGGAAGCCTCTTAAACAAGGCCTATTGCACTGTAAAATATACCCCAAATGGAGACACAATATGGAGTAGAACCTACGATGGTGATAGTACCGACTGTGCATTAGATGTCGCCGTTGACAGGAATAATAATATTGCTGTCACAGGGATGTCACATAATGGAGTAGACTTTGATTACTATACCATAAAGTGTAATGCCAATGGAGACACCCTGTGGACCAGACGATATGATAGCGGCAACGATGATAGGGCCTCTGGTATTGCAATTGATTGGCATGGCAACATTATTGTAACAGGAGGTTCTTACAATGGAATAAGTTATGATTACTACACTATCAAGTACGACTCTGCTGGGAATGAATTTGGAATTGAAGAAACATCTCCACACAGACCACAATATCTTTCTGTATGTCCAAATCCCTTTTATACTTATACAAAAACTTGTAGCAGAACACCCCAACAGATTACGGTTTATGACCTTTCAGGGAGGCTGGTAGAAAATGGTGAAAGCGACTTTATCGGTAAAGAATTGCCTTCGGGCATTTACTTCCTTAAAGCTTCAGGATACAGACCGGTAAAGATAGTAAAAATATGCCATTGATGATATTTTGTAAAAAGGGCTGTTAGCAGAATTTAGAAAAACTTCAATGATTGGAGGTGATTATGAAACGCCTGTTTGCTTTCTTCATTATAGCTTTCCTCTACCCCTATTTGATTACTGCAGGGGAGATGACAGCAAGTTTATCCTTCGATAAAACACAACTCTCGTTTTCTGTATCACAGGGGTACGATGTTGTAGAATTGGGTGGGTGTGATTTTACCTATGAAGTTGGTAAACCAAGGTTACCCATAAAAATTTTGCATCTATTACTCCCACCAGGGGCCAAGGTTACAGGATACCAGGTTACTTATGTTGATAGTGAATACCTTCCAAAAGAGTATGTAATATATCCGGCGCAGCCAAATATCCCCTTACTCGAAACTCCTTTAGAATTTATTCCACCCGATTCCTTGACCTATTCTTCTTCATCTCCTTATCCGGTCAGCTTGATAGAATATGCAACTACTGGAAGTATGGGAGGATATGCAATAGCGGGATTAAAGGCATATCCCGTTCAGTATATTCCTGCTCAGAGGAAATTAGTCTTCTATAACAGAATTGATTTCGTGGTTCAATACAACGAAGAACTGGTTTCACTTCAGGCGAGATCGGAGATAGGAGAGCATTTTTATAATTCTATTGTGAATAAATTGGTACTCAACCCGGAAAACCTTAGCCTTTACAGCTTTCCCAAAACTGATGACGGTTTTGATTATGTGATTATAACCCATCCCGATTATGTTTCCGCATTTCAACCCCTCGCAGACTGGAAGACAGCCAAGGGTATCAAAACACAGATTGTAACTACTTCATGGATATATTCCAATTATACCCAAGGCGATAATGCCAGAAGGATTAAACGCTACCTGTACGATGTATGGCAGAATGACGGGGTAGTCTGGGCTCTTTTAGGTGGAGATACAGATAAGGTCCCTCATAGAATGGTTAAACTGGTAGCTGATTTCTCTCCATACTATCCAATTTATGTGGATTATGGACCGTGTGACCTCTATTTCTCCGATCTTACTTATGCATATTGGAACAATGACTGGAACTATGGTGGCACTTCTTGGTATGGGGAAGTTGAAGATAATCCACGGATTGATATGTATCCTGATGTATTTGTCGGGCGGGCGCCTGTCAATAGTTTTGCAGAGGCACAGGCTTTTGTCAATAAGGTCTTAACATACGAGCAGAACTCCCCAACCGATTACCAATTAAAGATGCTCTTCCTTGCCTCAAATCTTGGTGAGCCATGGCCCAGTCCCTGGTATACACCAATGGGGAAGTTCAAAGATTATCTCGATAGCCATTACGTACCGTCAAGGTTTAATATAACCAAACTCTATTGGGATCAGTGGCATTATGATTTAAATCTATCTGCGGCAATAGCTGCCATTAATAGTGGATATAATATTATAAATCACATCGACCACGGAGATTATAATAAAATCAAAATGGGAGCAGGACCTTGGTTGGGCTGTGCAGATGCAGATGCCCTCACCAATGGTGACCGACAATCTGTGTTCTATACAAGTGCTTGTAAAGTTGCCGGATTTGACCACGATGCTGTATCTGAGCATTTTATGAATAATGCTGGTGGAGGAACAGTTGCTTTCATAGGAAATTCAAGATACGGATTTTATGAACCAGGATTTCCGGGCTGTGGGGTTTCTGACAAGTATGATGAGTATTTTTTTATCTCTCTCTTCACGGACAATATTTATAAAATCGGCGGCACATTGGCTGGTTCCAAGGAATATTTTGTCCCGTATTCTTGGAATTACTCCGGTGGTTACAGGTGGATTCAATTTAATCTTAACCTCTTGGGTGACCCTGAAATGCCAATATGGACAAATTCTCCACAACAATTGAGTGTGGATGTTCCTGAATATACGTATCCTGGTGGCGAATGTATGGTTACGGTTAAAAAAGCGAGTAATAATGCACCTGTCCAAGGTGCTCTCGTTTGTCTTGCAAAGGACGATGAGGCATACGAAACTGGATATACAGATGCAAACGGACGGGTTACTATAAGTATACCAGAGGCAACAACATCGGGGGATATTGCGTATACAGTAACAGCCCAGGATTATCTGTATGAGACGGGCATTATCCACATCGACAGGACACCACCATATGTAAATGTAACACATCCACAATCAGGCGCTAACTGGGTATGTGGTTCCACACACAATATCCGATGGAATGCATATGATAATCAAAGTGGAATAGCTGAAATCGAAAAGATAGAATATTCTATTGATGGAGGAATGAACTGGGTAACGCCACCCATAGCAGAGCATGAGGAAAATGATGGGGTATATCTATGGACAGTGCCTTATACTCCATCTACAAATTGTAGAGTCAGGGTGACAGCTGTCAATGGAGCAGGAAATACTGCATACGATGACAGTCCCATTTTCAGAATTTCACCATCATCTCCAACTGGACTTTCAGGGGTCTGGAAGTATATCGGCTGGAATAAGGCGGAGATAACCCTTCACTGGAATCCAAATCCTGAGCCAAATCTATCCGGGTATTATGTTTATAGAGGCACATCATCCAGCGGTCCCTTTAATAATGTAGGAACTGCGGAACCTCTTGAGACACCGGTATTTGTTAATAGTGTCTATGCGTGGAGGTCTTATTACTATTATGTTACAGCCTTTGCTACAGCAGGGAATGAAAGTAACCCATCAGGTACAATAAGGGTGGACCCAGAATACTATCCCTGCCCCTTCCTTTATGCCTACAATGGCTCAGAGTTCATTGAGGATAATAATATCCTTGCAGGTTCTGGGTATGGAGAAGTGGTTACCGACTGGTATAAAGTGACAAAACCGCCTATAAAGAATAGACACAGATATAGAATGAAGATTATAGAGAATGAGACCGAACACTCCTTCTTTGATAGGGTAAGACTTATAGCGATTGACCATCCAGACAGTATTGAGATATTTGTGACACCGGACAGTGGAATTATCCCTGTTTCTTCTATGATAGCCTCTCAATCGGTTATAGGAGAGAATGGAGTGGATTATACTACAGTACTTCTTGACAGAGATAGTGTATATGTTGAAGCAAACGAGGTTGAAAAGATTATCGCTGATTTTGGAGGGACTAACGGGGGAGACTATGTCATACTTGCGCCACCAGGGCCAAAGCCCAGACTTATAGTTGAAAAAGCAAATGCCTCAAACTTTGAACCTGTAGGATTCATGAGGGGAAGAGAGAACCCATCTTATGAGGTGCTTCCTCTCACAATTTCCTCTCCTGAGGATGTGAGTCTGAGATTTACATTCACTGATGTCTCCCAGAGACTTGACTATATACGGTTTGGGAAGAGGAACAATGCACCATACTATGTAAAACCTTGCCCTCTTGTATCCGCTACCCACTCTGACATTGGTTCTGTCAAGCAGAAACTATTTGTTGATGATGAAAACTATGCAGAACTTCTTCCTGGTGATACGATAACACTTGAGTTTACCGCAGTTGATATAGAGCCTGGATGGGTGAGGGACTTTGTGCTTGTATCAAATGGGTATTACACCACAGAAACTGGTGGTGGTACCCAGACTGCATATAGCAGTGTTCCTTTGGTTCATTCGCTATCCCTTTATCCAAATCCAGCAAGGAATGATATGACTATAAGGTTTGGTATTCCAAGAGAGGAGAGGGTGTCTCTAAAGGTTTATGATGTGTCTGGTAGGGAGGTAAAGACGCTTGTAGATGATAGACTTGAAGCAGGCTATCATACTATAAGATTGGAGAGTAGGAACCTTCCCTCTGGCATCTACTTCGCCAGGCTTATAACGGATAGATATGAGGCGACTAAGAAGCTCGTGCTGATGAAATAGAACCACGGCAGGAATTAGTCAAATAGGGGGCGTTGACTTTGGCGCCCCCTATTATTTTGCTATGCATTACTATGTTCTTCTTTTTATTCCCTCAATTGACCTCTTCCTATTGTTATGGTCCCTTGCTAAGTAAGATAGTTTTTGCAATAGCAAGCTATTGCACTCCAATCATTATTAGCAAGTAAACGGAGTGCCTGTGGCAGCAAGTGTGGTCTTATATCTGAATAATTTGTCTCTTAAGGGTCTCTTACCTGCCTGACGGCAGGCAGGTAAGTCCCTGTTATTTTCATCTCTGCGTTCTCTGCAGTTTTTTTCTTGACAAAGTGCAAAATCTAATGTAAAATAGACACTGTATGAAAAGGCTTTTATACATAATACCGCTCATTCTTCTCTTCGTTTCCCTAATATTCTGGGGGGCACGAAGGGGAGAACTGGGCGAAACACTGGCAAAGGCTTCTATTATCTGCCTCTCCTGTATTGGTATAGAGTAAGATGAGAAGGATAATTCAACTCTTGTCTCTGGTACTTTCCAACAGTTTTTTTGCCGCCCTGTGGAAAAGAACAATATACCAGGGCTCAATGAAGTCAGTATGCGTTCCAATTCTTAACTGCTATGCCTGCCCACTCGCAAGAACATCCTGTCCCATAGGTATACTCCAGCACTTTATCATCACGAAATCCTTTCCTTTTTATGTCATTGGAGTATTCGGCACAGTCGGAATATTCCTTGGCAGGTGGACATGTGGATGGCTCTGCCCGTTTGGGTTTCTACAGGACCTCTTACATAAGATAAAAAGCAAAAAACTAAGGATGAAAAGACAGATCACGATTTCAAAGTATATAGTTCTTGTTGTCCTTGTTATAGTTATTCCTTTCGTTACCCTTGAATCCTGGTTCTGTAAATTATGCCCGCAAAGAACCCTTGAGGGAGGCATACCAATAGCTCTTGGTTTCCTGGGGGGAGAACTTAAATCCCAGATACTCTCCTCGCCTCTATTTTACTTGAAGGCAGGCATACTTGTCGCCGTAATTTTACTATCTGTATTTATAAAGAGATTTTTCTGCAGAACTATATGCCCACTTGGCGCAATACTGGGTCTGTTTAATCGCATAAGCCTCCTTAGATTAAGGGTGGACGAGTTAAGGTGTGACAGATGTGAAAGATGCAGGGAAATATGCCCTGTGGACATAAACATATACGAAGATCCCAACTCCCCTGAGTGCGTAAGATGTATGGAGTGCAGAAAGGTATGCAACAGAGATGCTATAAAACTGGGATGGAAATAAACAACTTATCCCTGTATTATACCCTTGAATGCGGACAAACATTCAGATGGAGAAGAACCTCTGACTGTTCGTACTTCGGGATTGTGGAGGAAAATGCATTTATAATAAGACAGCATGGGAATATTCTTGAAATCACATCGACGGAGAGCGGTGTAGAGGAGTGGGCGAGAAGATATTTTGCGCTCGATATAGACCTCAATAATATTCTTCTTGAAATAGATAGGGATGAACATATA
>JAYENM010000248.1:0-2044 GCA_034722095.1 Caldifarciminota bacterium
ATCCGCACGGATCCCCGGGATCCGCACGGAAAAGTTGCGACTACCCTGTTGAAATTTGACTTTTTGCACAACCACAGGAGGTCGCTCCTACCATTACCCCATTATCCCATTATCCCATTATCCCATTATCCCATCACCCCATCACCCCATTACCCGTGATAATCTCTTCAATGTCTCAAGTTGCTCTCTCCTTCCCAGTCTAGCGGATTTTATTGCCCTCTCAACGATAGATATGGTATTCTCATAACCCTTCTTGTTAACGGGATATGGATATCCATCTTTTCCGCCATGGGCATAGGAGAATCTGGCAGGATCGGTGAAATCAAGGGGTGTCCCGTAAAGCAATTCGGACAGGAGTGCAAGCGCCCTTATGGTCTTTGGTCCCACTCCCCTGATACTGAGAACTTCCTCAAAATTCTGGGGTGCATTCTCGTATGTAGAAATGAACGTCTTACGAAGTCGGTCGGGGTTTATATCAGCAGTCGAGACAGGATGTCTTCTTGGCAGTGTGATAAGCGCTTTTGTTATTTTATCAGGATGCTCTCTTGAAATCTCGGCAACCTTTACCCTTGCATCGCCCGATTTTTTTGAAACCATATTCAATACCCTCTCTTCAATTCTCTGTGAGCTTATACCGGTATGTGGTTCGCACACGAAATCTATATCCCCTGAAAGCCAGTGATATCTCCTTGCATATTTATCTATCAGGTTCATTCCCTGCTGGACAACTGCCCATTCTCCCTTTTTTGTAAAAAAGAATGTGTGCTGATATATCTGATAGCCGTCCTGGACTGCTGCGGAATCCACCTTTGCTGACATTCTGGATGCGTAAACAAGGGATGAGGTCGGGACGTTTATATAACCTCCTTTTTCTTCTATCTCTGCCGGGGTCTTTCTCGATGTTTTCCCTTTACCGCCTGCTATAAACAGACCAAGTTCATTTCCAATTCCTTCTATCCCTTCTTTCAACGCAGCACATACAGTTGTTGTAAGTCCCGATGAATGCCAGTCAAACCCCAGTATGCATCCCAAGGACTGGAACCACAATGGCGATGAGATCTTTTGAAGGAATCCCTCTGCTTCTTCCTCCTCAACAATACATACAATAATACACCTCGCAAGTTTTCTCATCTTATCAAACAGCCATGGAGGCGCCTTACCGTAGTGGAGAGGAAGATTTATGCTACCCGTCTTCATAGTTATAGATTGAAATTGTTAGTTGAAAACAGGGACTGAAAGAGAACACAATAGATAGAAATAAAAAAACAAAGAATTCTCTTTCCTGTCTAGAAAAAGAATTTAACAGGGATCAGAAGAGAATATAAGAGAAAAAAATTAACAGACAAAAGACTAATCTCTTCCGGTCTCTTGAGTTCCCTGTTGAAAAAGAAAATAACAGGGATTGAAAGAGAAAAATATTTTTAGTACAATTCTATCTAACAAACTAACCAACTAACAAACTAACCAACTAACAAACCAACCAATTCTACCACATATATAGCGAATTGTCAAGTTTTTTGTCGAGGTCTCTAAAAAAATACCCAGAGACCTCTGATTACACAGATTTTGAAGAAAGATTACACCGATTCTTATGCATTTTTCAACGTTTTCTTAATCTGTGTAATCTATATTTAATCAGTGTAATTAGAGATTTCTGAGCTTTTTCAGAAATCTCTTGTCAACGGGTTGAAGATTATTTACCACACCTGTCTGCCGATAGGTAGAAAGGACACAAAGATATAGATTCCAGATTGAAGATTGGAGATTGTAGTGTTATCGCGACTGGCCTGTCTACCGACAGGTAGAGAAGTCGCTCCTACAATTACCTAATGACCCAATAACTCAATAACCCAATTATCGCATTAACCATCTGTGTTTATCTGCGTGAATCTGCGGTTAAATTCCATTAAAATTTTTCTTGATTGCATAGGAAATTATACCACAGAGGACACGGAGAAACAATATTTATTTATTCTCTGTGTGCTCAAATGGTTGAACTATTTTTATTTGTTTAGAATAATTGAGATTGAATAGATCTTGAGTT
>JAYENM010000249.1:0-10440 GCA_034722095.1 Caldifarciminota bacterium
GCGGATACATAGTGTTTTAGTATAGAAAGATGACTATATCAGTTTTTATTTATATATATTATAATATAATTTTTTGCCTTTGTCAAGAAAAAAATTAATCTTTTTGCCGAATTTGCAAAAATTTTGACATTTTGTAACTCAAATTGGCACAAATTGTCACCCCGCCAAAGGCGGGGGATCCCGCTTAGCGGGGAATTTGTGCCTACATGTAGGCACGCCTGCCTGACGGCAGTCAGGATTTCAAATCGTGCAAACCAGATTATAGGCACGCCTGTCCCGATAATAGCGGGAGTTTCTAACCGTGCGAATCTACCTATCGGTAGACAGGTAGTAGCACAAATTGAATTTCCCGCCTGTGACGGGACAGGTGTGCCTACACCTCTGGGAGAGGCCTTTACTCTGATACGGGAGGGTCTTATATCTTTGGTCTTATGTCTTCAGTCTGTATTAGGAGGGTTATCTCACACAGGCGATTTTGAATATGAAGGAGAATCCATCTGCGCTAAGACGGCAAATATATATACCCGACGCCACATTCCTACCATCCTCATTTCTGCCATCCCAGAATATGTGGTCGTTTTCTTTCTTTACCTCAAACTCTCTTACCAGATTTCCGGACACGGTAAAGATAGAAAGCCATCCGTCTTCGGGTATGTTATATACGATGTATGTCCCTTCATTGAATGGGTTTGGATAATTATAGGGAGGAAGGTAATTTGTAACTACTACTCCCATTACCTCGCTCCACTCTGACATATTTTCACTTCCGTCACGAGCCCTCACGCGATAGTAGTATCTACCATTTGGTCTATCTGCTACCATGTATGAATTCTCTGTTCCTCTGTACACAATCTCTTCATCGCCAAGAGAAAGAACTGATATATCATCTATATATACCCATGAGTCATCACCAGAAAATTCAATTTTAACATAAGATTCTGTATCTATGTCAATTGTTTCAAATATCCATTCTGTATTGTCTGAGAAAGCGGCAATTTCACTCCAATCAACCAGGTCTTTTGAGGAGAGAATCCGAAGGTTTCCTCCTCTCTGATGCCTGAAAAAGCTGAAACTACCCTTATGGAATCTCTCTTTCGATACAAGCCACCCACCCTTTGTAAAGAAACATCCTTCCCCAGAATGAGGTAGATGGGCTGATACCACAAATCCCTCTCCATCAAAATTATAAAAATCTTCACATCCATCTCGCAAAACCACCTGTACATCTCTTATCTCTTCAAGTTCGTATTCCGAAATATCTGTCAGGTCATATGAACTTTCCCATCTTATAGTGTAAGAATTACCAGATATTTCGGCAGGTAGTGGAGAAGGAACTGTAGGAGGAATGGTGTCGGGAACCCCATAGTATGCAAAGAGAAATTTTTCCCACTCTGTAGTCATTGCATAAACAAGATTTCTATACTTCGAGTAATTAAGACAAAATTGGGAATATTTATAGGGAAACCATACAGACAATCCCTTCGAGTTTTCAAGACTCTCGCCTGTATATTTTGAAAATATCATAGAGTGTGTTAGGTCAACTACCTCTTCTGCAGTAGATGTGACCTCACTCTCGTATTCAGAGATGAGCTCAGCAAAATGGCATATATCAACATATTGGTCCTCTGGAATGGGTGGTGGAGAAGTGGCAAAATTGAAAGTCTGAACACTATCCCTTGCTATTCTGATTAACGAATTCTGTGGGTCATTTTTTAATAGTGCGGTCAGATTCTTGAGGGATTGTAGAAGATCCGCAAATAAAGTAAGTTCTATACTTGATGCCTGGGCATCTATTCCCTCTTCTTTGCAGTATTGCACATAAAAACTCGAGATACTATCGGAAAACGCCTTTATCTCTACTGATGGATCAGATGTTAACATGAGCAATATCTTATCGTAGGGGAAGCCAAAATCTGGAACAAGCTGTTCAGAACCTACTATAAAGTCAACAAATGGATAAACCTCTGACGCAACCTCAACCATCTGCATAAGGCAAGCATCAAGCAGAAGAATATCAATATTCTTTCCAAGCGATGAACTTATAGACTTTATTGCCTCCCTGAATTCCCCTCCCGCAATGGATATGAAATTCGAACCCTCATAACATATGCCCTTCTTCTCCCATCCATTTCCATGGTCCCATACAACCAAAAGATAATGCTCTGCAGGGAAATACATCCCCAGCCACCTTCCAAACTCCTTCAGGGTTTCGGGGTCACCGGAATTTATGTCTCCCATTTCCTGCAAAAGAACAAGACTATCCTTTTTAGCGAAATATCTCTCTGCCTTGCCAAGTCTATCTACCTGTATCACCACCGTTACAGATGAAGTAGAGCCAACCCTTGTTAGCTCCTCCATATCATCAAGAACAGCATAATCAAGTCCATTGTCTGCTGCAAAATAGCAGCCAACTGTCCATTCTGGTATGGATATGATGAAAAAGAGGAAAAGCACAGGGTTATCCCAAATTTAAGAAACCATTCACCCTGTGAAATAAATTATTTCACAGGGCAGGGATTTCATGAGAGTGGAAAGTTGGTTAGTTTGTTGGTTTGTTAGAATCTAACGAACTATCCAACTAACAAACTAACTCCTTATTGGATACGCCAGAGATTGGGGTTCTCTTTCTTTCTTTTTGCTACATAGTTATTCACTTCGAGTAAGGCATCCACCGATGCACCAGCATCTCCCCAGAATCCATTGAATATTTTATAAGTAAGTCTTCTCTGCTTTATATACTCGTTATTAACATCTGTAATCTCCAATTCCCCCCTCTCTGACGGCGTGAGCTTTGAGATGATATCAAACACATCACTTGTATATATGTATACGCCAATAACTGCATAGTTCGATGGGGGAACCTTCGGTTTTTCCACTATTCCTTTCACACTCTTCCCTTCCATAACCACAACTCCATATTCTCCCGGATTCTCTACTTCTTTTAAGAATATCATAGCGCCATCTTTGAAATTTGAGACGCCCTCCTTTATGGAACCGTTGAGTATATTATCTCCAAGTATCACACAGAAACTATCATCTCTCACAAAGTTCTTAGCAAGATAGAGTGCATCAGCAATACCCCCTTCTCTCTCCTGGTATGTATAACCAAGTCCTTTAAGTCCAAACTCTCTCCCATCCCCCATCAATCTCAAGAACTCACCGGCCGAATTCCCTCCTGTAACTATAAGAATCTCATCAATACCAGCTTCCCTGAGTGTCATAATAGGATAATATATCATAGGAAGATCATACACTGGTAGAAGATGTTTGTTTGTAATCTTTGTCAGAGGCAATAGTCTCGTCCCAAGTCCTCCCGCAAGTACTATACCCTTCATAATCCCCCCATAATTAAATCAAAAATTGAATATCAAAATGCAAAAATAAGGACAAAACCACGAAGGCACTAAGACTCGAAGTTCACAAAGACTAAGCAAATTTGTTATATTTTTCTAGTCTATCTGCGTAATCTGCGTCCAATTATCACTTTTCTAATCTGTGCAATCTGTGGCTATGATTTTTGAATTATTTTCATTCCTGTTTCAGGAGTGCCCTTGCATGTTTTCTTGCACTCTCCGTCACCTCTCTGCCTGCAATGAGCTTTGCAATCTCTTCTTCTCTATCTTTCCCGGTGAGTTTTTCTATAGTAACATTAGTCTTTCCGCCCTCTAAAACTTTGTTTACCCTTATGTGAATCTCTGCCTTTGCAGCAATCTGTGGAAGATGGGTTATACAAACGACTTGGTGTCTTTCTGAAAGTTCCTTTAACTTATCACCAACTGCATCCGCAATCCTACCCGACACACCAATATCTATCTCATCAAATATCAGAGTAGGAATCCTATCAACTTCTGCAAGCACTTTCTTAAGCGCGAGCATACACCTTGACAGTTCGCCTCTGGAGGCAATATTGGCAAGAGATGCCATCTCTTGGTCAGGGTTGGCAGAAAACATAAACTCCACGGAATCCTTGCCTGTCTCCTTCATCCCGGTTTGCTCTATTTTTATATCAAATTTCGCCTTTCCCAGACCCAAGTCTCTAAATTCGGACATCACAAGCCCTTTAAAATTCTTGGCAGCGGACATCCTTGCCTTTGATAAGGCCTTCGCCTTTATATCCACCTCTTTCTTTAGCTCCTCTATTTCTCTCTCTATTTTATTCTTTTCTTCATCATTTACAAGAAGTCCTTTTAGTCTACTCTTTAATTCGTCTCTTTTCTCTATTACCTTCTCTAGATCTCCTTTAAACCTTCTTTTTAAATCCTTCAATTCCATAACCCGAGCTCTAATTTTTTCAATTTCCTCAGGGTCAAGGTCTATTTTCTCCATATAGGAAGAGAGAAGTGAGCCTATATCCTTTACCTCGTAGTATATATTCTTTATCCTTTTACTAAGGGTATCAACCTGTGTATCTATCTGGACAAGTTCAGTTATAAGGTTATTAACTCTTGCAAGATGGTCTTCAACTCCACCATCTTCTGCAAGCATCGTACGGCACTCACCTACAATCTGCAAGAGTTTTTCGGCATTTTCGAGAATAAATAATCTCTCTTCAAGTTCAACATCCTCGCCTGACTTGGGATTCAGGCGTTCTATACTCTCCAGTTCCCATCTTATGAATTCCTCGGTTCTCTTTGTCTCTTCAATTTCTTTTTTCAGTCTCTCAAGTTTGTCGGAACACTCGCATAGAAGCCTGTATAATTTACCAAATGAACTGACTTCGTTTTTAATACCTGCAAAATCGTCAAGGAGTTCAAGTTGAACATCTGGAGAAAAAAAAGATTGATGGGAATGGCTTCCAACCATATCAATAAGCTTTTTTCTTATCTCACTTATGACTTTAGAGGGCGTAGGTGAATCATTAAGATAATATCGTACTCTCTCTTTCACATCTGCTCTAAATATCATGGTATTCTCTTTTATTCCGAGTTTTGAGAGTAGTGCCTCACAATTTGTGAAAGAAGACTCAATACAGGTATCTTTTTTTACTCCTCTGCGATGCCTTTCGCCGAGAGAGAATCCAAGTGCGTCTATTATTATTGACTTACCTGTGCCTGTCTCACCCGTGATTACAGTCAGACCTGGCGAGAAGGGAAGAGAAAGCTCTTTTATAATGGTATAGTTATGTATATAAAGTTCCCGTAACATACGCTATCAATCAGTCAAATTGGATTTGTGCCTATATGTAGGCACGGTTTATACCCGTGCAAAAATTAAATTTATTCCTGCCTGTCATACGACCTGTATAGGCGGCAGGTTCTCTATTTCTCCCCATTCTCCCTTTCTCCTTGTAGATTTTTCACCTGAAACTGATTATAATATAAAAAGGGGGAAATGTCAAGACAAAAATGACATTCACCACGAAGGCACAAAGGAGGGAAAGTGAATATAAAAAATGCAAGATTCGTCATCCAAAAAGGTCCTTGACATAGTCTCGTTCCAAAGGATAGAAGAAGGAAGAAAAGTTTCGCCAATTCTCCATTGGTCATACCCAAATTCTCTTTTCCCTACCGCTAAAGAACAACTTGAAATTCGGAATTGTTTTGGTGATGAGTAGGAGTAAAGCAGCACATACCACCAAAAGCGTAGCTAAATCTGCCTTGAGAATGATGAATGAGATCGGGGTCAGCACAAGAAAACTAAGGAATCCAAGGGTGGGAAAGTGTGTGAAAAACATTGTGACTATTGCACCAGAAGCAGCAATGCACAGGGAAATGGGTGAAAGGAATCCTATAGCTCCCAATGTCGTACCAAATCCCTTGCTTCCCTTGAGTCCAGAATAAACAGGGAAATCATGCCCTACAATAGCTGAAAGTCCTGTAATAGCTACAAGGAAATCCGATCCCCCTATAATCCTCAAAAGAAGCATAGGAATGATAGCTTTCAACATATCGCAAACACAAACCATCACTCCGTATATCTTCCCAACATTTGTAAATACATTCGCTGTCCCCGGATTTCCACTTCCCGTCTCTCTCAAGGAAATTCCCTTCGCACTTGCAATTATGCGGGCAAAGGATATGCTCCCAAGTAAATAAGCCAATAGCGGGAAAAGTAGTTCTTTTGACATAATTAACCTCCCACAGGATAATAGGATATGCCCCATGCTCCTAGACCTAGGTATACACCGACAACGGAGTTAAGCTGGAGGATATGTAACTCATCTACAGGAAATTCCTTTCTTATGGATTCTTCTAATTCTCGGCAGATTTTCTCATCTGTGGTATAACCAAGTAAAACCTTCAACTTATTAGATTTATATTTTGCAAGGTCTTTTCTTATCTCGTCCTTTATCTTCGAAATTATCTGATGTTCTGTCCTTGCTCGCCCAAACGGGATTATCTCGCCATCATCAAATGTGACCATTGGGATTATTCTCATTATTGCACCGAGAAGTGCTTTACCTTTACCCAGTCTTCCGCCTCTATGCAAGAAATTGAGGTCAGGAATTGCAAGAATCATTTTTACCTTTGATTTCACTTCCTCTGCCTTCGTCTTTGCACTCATAATATCCTTTCCATTAAAAGACTCAACTGCTGTTTCAAGAACAATCATACCCTCTCCCAGAGTCGTTAAACCTGTATCGAGCACCTCTACTTTCACTTTATCCTTCACCATCTCGGCAGCAGTGAGTGCCGAATTATAGGTTCCACTCATTTTTGAAGAAAGATGAATCGATAGAATAGCGTCAGTATCCAGCTTTTTACCTGTCTGCCGACAGGCAAGATATGTATTAATTAAATCTCCGGTAGGAAGAAGCATTGTTCTGGGCATTTCTCCTTCCTTTACCCTTTTATAAAATTGGTCAGGTAGGATACCTGTCGCCTCTTCATCCCCAAAGTACAAGGGATGCTTTAATATAGTGATGTCGTACTTCCTAACAGCAGGTTCTGGTATACTGCTTGCGTCATCGGTTACAATCTTCACCATAAATTCCTCCTTATTCTGCTGAGACTATATATTGATAAAAAGGTTGTCCTCCATAATAGAGTTCAAAGTCCTTCTCGTTAAATTCGTCTTTCAATCCTTGAAGAAGTGTTTCTGCATCCTCTTTTTTTATGTCAACTCCATAAAAGAGAGTAAATATCTCTCCTTCCATCTTCCCTGCCAGTTCAAACACCGCCTCATTTATGTTTTTGTGAACCTTTACCTCCTTTTCAAATATAGAGATAATATCACCTTCATTAACTTTTTGGGTTCCAAATTGAGCATCCCTTGCCGCAATTGTAACCCTTCCCGTCTTTACACTTCCTATCGCATCTCTCATATTTTCTTCATTTTCTTTTGGTTTTAACTCTGGATTATAAGATAGAAGGGCACTCATTCCCTCAGGGACAGTTCTTGCAGGAATCACAACACCATTTTTATTGCTACATTTTAATGCCTGTTCACAGGCAGGGATTGCATCGCCATTACCAGGGAGAATAAAATAGAAGTCCTCGGAGTTAAGGTATTCCAGCACCTCTTTAGTGCTCGGGTTTGATGACTTTATTACTTCTGCACCCATACTTCTCGCAATTTTACAAAAACCATCTCCTGGAAGAATAGCCAGAACTCTTTGATGAACTTCTGTTTCCTTACTTCGTTTCGTTGCAATAAACTCGTGCTGTTGCTCTTCCATATCTTCAACAAACCTATCGTCTATTTCTCCATGCCTTGAACATATCTCAAATATCCTTTCTAGCTCGTTTGTATGAATATGCACCTTTGTAATAAGAGGTGAACCAACAACAAGAATGGAATCTCCATAAGGAGCAATCTCTTCTTCAAGAGACTTTTTTTGAATGCTTTCCCCCCGAATGAGGCATTCAACATCGTATCTGTATTCAATCTTTCTTTCCCAGACTGAGATAAGCCTTCTGGCAAATTGCTTGAGTGCAGGGATTGATTTTATCTTCCGGTTCTTTACGAGACCCAACGCCCTTTCCCATGCAAGATCCATCCCTGGGGGTCTATTTTGCCATATCTTAACCATCCTTTCACCAAGATTGAAAAGATTTCTTATTCTGTAAATACTCTCTATTGAAGCCAGTGCTTTCCATATATAAAGCCTCTTTGATATAGGAGGCACTATATTATCTTTAAGATCAAACTCTCTTAATGAATAGAGCGCGCCCTCAAGAATATATACAAATCCTTGTCCACCAGCATCTACTACTCCTGCATCTTTGAGCACGGGAAGCATTTCAGGTGTCTTCTCAAGGGTAATGCTTGCTGTTTCTACTATGTCTTCGAGAACCCTTATAAAATCCCTCCCTCTCCTTGAACTTTGAGTTGCACATCTTGAAGATTCCTTCATAACCGTAATAATCGTTCCCTCTACCGGGTTTCTTATCGCATTCCTTGCAGATTTTTCGCCTTCTTTAATTGCAATCCCAAAATCCCGTGTGTCTATCTGCTCTTTATGTTTTACTGCATCCATAAAGCCCTTCAGAAATTGGGAGAGGATTATACCCGAATTCCCTCTCGCAGCCAAGAGGCTATTTTCTACAATGTCCCCATCTTTAGATAATGCCCCTTTTAGAGTAAGAGTCATATTTGAGCCCGTATCACCATCTGGCACTGGGAAAACATTCAAGTTGTTAATCCATTCCTTCTGGGAAGAAAGCCTGTTGTATCCTCCCTCGAGAAGATTTCTGAATATTTTTGAATCAATTTTATCTATCATTACTGTTAATCTTAATCGCAACCAGGACAGGCTGTGCAAAAAGTAGGGATCTGGTAGCCGCAGACTTCAGTCTGCGAATAGAAGATGCTGTTCTGGATTCAATTTGCGCAACTTATCCTCAGGATCCGCACGGATCCCCAGGATCCGCACGGAAAAGTTGCGACTACCAGGTTGAAATTTGACTTTTTGCACAGCCTGAGGAGGTTGCTCCTACCAATGATTAAAGGAAGTAGGAGCAGGTTTTACCTGCGATAAGATAAATCATACTTACTTAGAGAGTGCCCCGCGCCAAGGGCAAGTCCTATCTTTCTCACCATATAAACTCCTACTTTTTCTTTAACTCCTCAATCTTCTTCATAAGGGCATCTATGTCGGATTTTGTCGGAACATTGAGTTTATCCAATACATTTTTCACGGTCTTCTCAATTATCTTTTCAATCTCTGCTCTCGAAGCTTCGCCTCTCTCCAGAAGCCTCTTGACAAACTCTGGCTGATCCTTCTTGGCTACTTCACCCTTCTTTACAAGGTCGCTCACTATCTTCTCTGCCTTTTCCTTTGTGAGAGTGAGGGCTCCAACTCCTGCTAAAAACATCCTCTCTATATATCCTTCCATCTAAATCACCTCCCCTTATCAAATCAAAAATTGCCTTTCACAAAATTCGTAATCCTTTGCTATTTACCTGTCTACTGATCCCTACGGATCCGTATGGACAAACACCCCACTTTTTAATTTCACCTCCACCTTGTAATCCCTTGTTATATAAGGAATTGCAAAGGCTATTTTGCTAAAATCTCCATTTTTGACCTGTTTTTTGAAGGGGTGAAGGTGAAATTTTTTATTTTCTGTAGCCCACTGCTTGTTTTCTGTAGCCCACCGCTTTAGCGGTGGGAAATAGAATAACACCCACCCAGTTTTTAGCCCCTTTTAAGGGGCTTTATCAAACTGCCTTAAGGCATTCAAGGAGTTTAGACAACTTCTTCTTGTGATGAAGCTCCTCTTGACTGTCAATGTAACGACTGACTGACTCAACCTCCTCTTTTTGCAAGCTAATAACCCCATATCCATCCTGCCATTTTAACTTAAAGCGTGGTTTTATCTCTTGGTTAATCCGAAATGCAGAGGCTCCCTTTACTTGACCAATAAATTCCGAAATCTTAATGGTAGGTGGAAGCCCCACAAGGAGGTGTACATGGTCAGGCATAGCATTGCACCTGATCAAAATTCCCTCCTTTTTGTGTATTTCCTCTCGCAGAATCTTCAGAAAACCAGGTCTCCAGTTCCTGTCTATAAGGGGTTCACGACTATGAGTGCCCCAGATAAAATGATAATAGAGTTGGTAAAAAACATGTGACATGGTGCTTTTCAACCCCTCCACCCTGTGGAGTAAGTTTTGCCACTCCACAGGGTAAAGGGGTATGTTGAACAAAACGGTTAATTCCGTTTTTTCCACCCACCGCTGAAGCGGTGGGCTAATTAAAAACCCGGTCTCTTAGATTCCCAAACCTTCAGTTTTATGAAGCCCTATATGGTAACAAATACTACAGTATGATATCAACCCTTCTTACTCACGATGCATTAAGTATAATATAGAAATCACAATTTGTCAAGAAAAAATCAAATCCCAACATAAACTTAAGGAGAAATGGAGAAAGCAAAAGGAAGAGAAGGGTTACTCTTGAGATTTCATTTTTTTCTTGACTTTTAGGATGAATTGGTTTATAATCTTGTTATGGATGAATTTACTGTCTACATAAAAGAGAGGGCATTTCTTGCA
>JAYENM010000250.1:0-2024 GCA_034722095.1 Caldifarciminota bacterium
CGCTACTCCAGATTTTATTTAAAGGAATAGAAGTAAGGTAAATTTTTTTAAATATTTATTCCGCACTGCGGAAAATAGGAGGCAATATGAGAATTATAAAAAAGTATGCTGCACGGAAGATGTATGACGTAGAAAATTCAAGGTTTGTCACTCTGCTGAAGATTGCAGAGCTGATAGCATTAGGAGAGGAGATTCGGGTAGTGGATGATAAGACTGGCGAGGATATTACGCCTACAGTATTGGCGCAGATTATTTTGGAACAGCAAAGGGGTGGACGGAATCTTTCTTCTGTGCCTGGCTTGCTTCGTGAACTCATAAGAAAAGGAACGGGTTCTGTGGTTGACTTTCTGGAAAGACCTGTTTTGGGACCTCTTGAATTGATTACTCTCACAGAAGAAAAGGTGAAAGAGATTATTGGAAAACTTGTTAAAAGAGGAGAAGTATCGAGAGGTGAAAGCGATAATTTGCTAAGGGGTCTCCTTGCTAAAGCGGGAAAAAGCAAAAAGGCATTAGAAACTTTCATCAAAGAAACTATTGCCCGTATGAATATACCAACCAGGACGGAATTAGAGAAACTCGAGGGAGAGATAAGAGAACTAAATGAGAGACTTAGTGCAAGCACTAATAGATAATAAATACAAATTTTACAAATTAGATATCAAATATTTTTATATTTGATTTTTGCATTTTGATTTTTGATTTTATAAAGGGGGTATTATGGGTTTATGGGTTGTTTCAAAAAGAAAGTTTGATGTAGTCAAGTTGAAGTTTCTTCTCGAAAACGCAGTCAGTACGAGAATTGTGAATAGCGCCTTAGAGAAAGAACCGAATGGCAAGACGAAATTGGAGAACGCACTGGATAGTTACGGGGAAAATGGTAACCTCTCTTTTTTTGAGCGGACGAAACTTATTCCTATTACCAAGGTTTTAGATATAATAAGGCGTGGGTTTAATAGGGAGAAGAAAGCATTCAAGCAAGATTTAAAAGACCCCACTATCCGAAAGGTAATTCTGAATTCTTTCAGGTCCTTACAGAAATATGGGCTTGAGCTACCTCAAACCTTTGCTATGCCTATGATGGTTGTCTGGAATTATACCAATGATTGTAATCTCAGGTGTAAACACTGTTATCAAAATGCGGGTGATATTGGCAGTAAAAGGAACGAACTGACTACTGAAGAGAAATTCAAGGTAATAGATGATATTGCTTCAAATGACATACCTACCATATTCTTTTCTGGTGGAGAACCTATTATAAGGAAAGATTTCTGGGATATCGCAAGATATGCAAAAGAGAAGGGGCTCTATCTCTCAATAGCATCAAATGGAACATTATTTACCAAAGAGAATGCAAGAAAGGCAAGGGATATTGGATTTGGGTATATCGCCCTATCGCTTGATGCCGCTACCCCTGAAAAGCATGATGAATTCAGAGGAGTCCCTGGAATGTGGAATCGCAGTGTAGAAGGGATAAGAAATCTTATAGACGCTGGAGTTACAACCTGTATTCAGTATACTTTTTCAAGAGATAACGCAGATGAATTACCAAAAATGTTTGAACTCAGGGAAAAACTTGGGGCTTATAAAGTGCTTGTATATAACTATATCCCTGTCGGAAGAGGGGGATTTGAGAATGACCCCACCCCTGAACAGAGAGAAGAAGCCTATAAGATAATGTATGACGAACTTGAGACAGGTCACCAGGTGGTAGCCTCAACTGCTCCTCAACTTGGAAGGTATTGCAAGCAACATAATGCAGATTCTGTTATAATTTCACACTATGCAGAGGCAAAGAGTAAGGAACTTGGGATTATAGCCGAGATTATTGGTGGTTGCGGTGCTGGGAGGGCATATTGTGCTATCCAACCCGATGGAAAGGTTACTCCCTGTGTATATATGCCAGACCTTGTGGTTGGAGATTTGAGGAAACAATCTTTCAAGGAGATATGGGAAGAATCGCCTGTTATGATTAGTCTGCGAGACCGTAGTGATCTTCAAGGTCGCTGTGCTACTTGTGAATATAA
>JAYENM010000251.1:0-2018 GCA_034722095.1 Caldifarciminota bacterium
AGATTCGAGGACAGATGGGTAAGGCTGAAGACTATAGATTCAAGGTGCATTTTTACAAAAGGGTTAGACATTATAGAGCTACCAGTCGCCCATAGGGAGGGAAGAGTTGTCGTGAAAGATAGCAGTGTCAACAAGGTTCTCGCATATATAGACGTGCAAGATAAACCTACGATGGAATATCCATATAATCCAAATGGAAGTATAGATGCAATTGCTGGCATATGTGATGATACTGGAAGGATATTTGGTCTGATGCCGCATCCAGAAAGATTCTGTTTACCTGACCAGTATCCAAGGATATGGAAAAACGGTATCCCCTACGGAATGAGAATTATAAAAAACGCAGTTGATTGGGTTAAAAACCACAAATAGCGAAAATTTCAAATTCTAAGTTACAAATCTCAAACAATGTCAAATTCACAGTAAATTTACCCAAAAAATTTCTGCTAATGACAAGGCAGATTGGAGACTTATTGTGAGGAAAAGAGAAGAATATGAATCTATGGAGGAAGAATTTCTTGCTCCATATGCGATGAAGAGTAGATTATCAAGAGGAAGAAGATGCAAGGAAAAGGAAAAAGAGTATAGAACCTGTTATCAGAGAGACAGAGATAGAATAATTCACTCAACCGCATTCCGACGGCTTGAATATAAAACACAGGTGTTTGTTAACCATGAAGGAGATTACTACAGGACGAGACTCACTCATACTATAGAGGTATCTCAGATAGCAAGAACAATTGCAAGAGCACTAAAGTTAAACGAAGACCTAACAGAGGCAATAGCACTTGCACATGATATAGGCCACACCCCTTTTGGACATGCAGGTGAAGAGGCACTTACCAATCTCATGAAAAATAAAGGAGGATTCGAACACAACCGCCAGGGGTTGAAAGTGGTGGATTTTCTGGAGGATAGATATCCTGATTTCCGTGGTCTGAATCTTACATTTGAAACAAGAGAGGGAATCGTAAAACATAGGACTATTTATGATATTCCTCATATAGAGGACCTTACGGAATTTGAACCACATCTCTCTCCCACTCTGGAGGCACAGGTAATAAATGTTGCTGATGAAATTGCATACAACTCCCACGATTTCGATGATGGTATAAAATCCGAATATCTGACAACAAAGCAACTTGAGTATGCTCCTCTCTTCAAAGATATATACAATACTGTGAAAACTGAATGCATCTCCTGGGAAAAGGTAATTGCAAGAAGCATACGAAGACTTATTGCATTACAGGTAACTGATGTTGTAAAAGAGACAGAAAAAAAGATACTTGAACTTGGAATAAAATCTATAAAGGATGTGCGCTCCTGTCCTCTTATAGTTGCTTTTTCTCAAGATATGCTTGATAAACAGAAAGAACTAAAGAAGTTTCTCTACGAAAATCTTTACTCTCACTATAAGGTATTGAAGATGCAGCTTAAGGCAAAAAAATACATTACTGACTTATTCAGAAGATATCTTGAGGATATACGACAACTTCCATCTGACTATCAAGCGAGAGTTGAAGAATCCTCACCCGAGGAGATTGTTTGTGATTACATCGCAGGAATGACTGATAGGTTTGCCCAGGATGAATATGAACGTCTCTTTCTACCTTATGCAAAGATGTAACCGCAGAGGTCTCAGAGGAAGAAAAGAACAGACCAACATTGCAGAGACAGGGTTCCTGCCTACCAGCAGGAAATCTGTTTTTTAAAAAAGGAGTTAACAGGGATTGGAAGAGAACTTATAAGAAAAATACATTTTTATAAAAAGACTCTCTTCAGATCTCTCAAGATCCCTGTTGAAAAAGAGATCTTTTCCAATCTGTTTAAATCCTTGTTTAAAAAGAAAATTAAAGGAGTCAGGTTATTCTGTTGAAGTTATATAAATGAAATGTCCTATTCAGGAGATCTGTTGACAATTGACCTCCATAAATGTTAATATCAAATGGGTGGTGGAAGAGCGGGTGCTCTTGAACCATCCAGGAATTTCTGTATAGGCGTTTTACCCTTTAATCTGT
>JAYENM010000252.1:0-2010 GCA_034722095.1 Caldifarciminota bacterium
GATGGCTTCCCAGGGGTAAAAACTATTTGGCAAGGCCTGATTAAATTACTCATTGTGCTGGAATATGCAGATATCTTCTCTTCCTGACTTATGGGTAATGATGAGTTGAGGGGAGTGGCGCGCAGCGACGAGGGGTGCGTACGTCCAGGTAAGGCAAGAGTATCCAACGGGTGAAAGTCCCATCAGGGTAAAAGTCAGAAACCCTGTAGCGCGAATAGCAGTATGTAGGGAAACCGAGATGCTGAAGTCTATTGACAAAACCCCCAATTTGCTGTATACACTGTACATAAGAGCAACAGATAACCATCCCATGGCAAGGTAACCACCCATTGAGAACCACAAAGGGACTTTTGTGAAATATATGGATTTTATAAAGATATTAAGCGCAGCTAGTCCCCAAATAATCCCGAAAATCGTCCAGCCTAAAGCACCTCTAACCACCCCGTTGCCTCAAAATAAAATGTACTTGAAACACCTGTCGTTGCCTCATAAATAAATGTATTCCAAATCCTTCTCATTCCCTTCTACGCTTCTACGAAGCAGCATAGTAGCGTACCTCTTCCTCTAGTGTTGGTTGCCCTTCATCTGATTGATTTTCCGCAACCGCTTTTTTAGTTCTTCGACCTTTCTGTTTAGCTCAGCTGGATTCAGTTTTTGATACTCTTCTTTAAGGTTCTCTTTTTCTCTCTCCGAAACCTGTGGTGATTCAAGTACTCTCCTACATGGAGTCCTGGCTTTATCATATCTCTTTTTAACCTTGCTTCCTCTCCTCTTCTTTTCCTTAAGCTTCATCACCGGTTGGAAGAAGTTAGTATAAAGCCTTAACTCCCTGTAGAGTTCGTTTAAAGCCTCTAATTCCGCTTCAGTATCGTATCTATTATACCCCACAGTCTTCCTTACTATTGACCAGTTCTTCTGCCCTACAAAGCAGCTGTCGTTCTTCCGGTAAGGCCTAGCCCGGGTAAAAGTAATCTCCTCTTCTTTACAATAGCGAAATAGATGAGAATTTATAAACTCACCTCCATTGTCTGAATCTATGCCTTTTAGCTTAAAAGGTAGTCTCTTTCTTATCTCCTGTAAGGCTTCGAATACCCAAACCTGGGCTTTGTTTTTTATTGCTTTAGTCTCCGTCCAACCAGTATATACATCGGTTAGATCCAAGGTCTGGATGAAATCCCCTCCCCCCATTGTCCCCACAATGGGTTACCAGGTCTACTTCTACAAATCCAGGCCTATCCTCATCCCATTCAGTAAAAGTCCTTACCGGTATCTGATCCTTAAGTAAGAGGCCCGGTTTGGTAGTCGATCTTCCTTTGAAATTGAGTGTCTTTTTAACCGGAGCTAACATTCTATCTACGATGGATGGACTGATCTCAAATAGCTTCTCTCTCACCTCATCGGAAATAATGAGTTCATCATGTCTCTCTAGAACGGGAACTATCCCCTGAAGGAAAGGGGCTAACCTCTTGCTACAAATACAGTCACAGATAAACCATACTTTCCTTAAAGCTAGAAAGACTTCTTCTCCATATCTCCTCTTCCTACCTCTCTTTTCCTTCTTTTTTCCCTCTTTCCTCGCACTCGCCTTCCCTTGCAGGACCCTTGACTCATAGGAACGATTATAACCGGTAACTTCCACTAGCCAATCCAGAATCTCTCCTTTTTCTTGCTTGGATTGCATGTCTGTATCTATCTCTAAGCTCCCTAGTCGCTTTCTGCTTTTCTCTCATCGTTAACCTCACTTTTGCCTCCTCAAGTACTTGTTGTTAACTCCGGGAGACAACTGTAAATTGATGTACCTCTCAAGTACATTTTATTTTGAGGTAACGATACCCCTTTGGAGTACATTTTTTGTGAGTCAATTCGCCACAACCAGACAAAACGGCGTGTAAGTACCGGCTATTAGCAAATAAATAGCGTTGTGGTCAAGAATGCCAAACACTTTGTGAAATTTCTTGAACCATAAGAAGAAATGAAGGATACTGCTCATAGTCATTGAAATAAAAACAG
>JAYENM010000253.1:0-10261 GCA_034722095.1 Caldifarciminota bacterium
CATTTTCGCGCCAACCTGAATTGTAAAATTGTCAAGAGTAACATCGCTACACATAATATCCATGCCATAGCACAGGCATAACCCATATCAAAGTCAACAAATGCCTTAAGATATAAATAAAGATTATAGAACAGTGTTGAATTGAGCGGTCCTCCCCCTGTCATAACATATGCCTCAGTAAATACTTGGAAGGAACCAATAACCTCAAAGATCAATGTCAAAAAAAGAACTGGCGATATCATAGGTATTGTTATATGCATAAATTTGCTCCATCCAGTCGCTCCATCCACATCCGCTGCCTCATAAAGACTCTTTGGAATCCCCTGAAGGGCAGCAAGATACAAAATCATTCTGCCTCCTCCAATACCCCAGAGGCTCATGAGGACAAGCGAAGGTTTTGACCACCTGATACTTCCAAGCCAGAGGGGACCTTCAGTACCAATCCCTCGTAGAAATGAATTTATAAGTCCATACTGAGGATTGAACATCCACATCCAGATTACTGAGATGGAAACCCCTGCTACAAGCGACGGAAAGAAATACAGTGTCCTGTATACCGTAATACCACGCAGAGACCTATTTACCATCATAGCAAGAAGGAGAGAACCTATTATATTAAGAGGGACCCGCAAGACCACATAAAATATGGTATTCCAAATCGATTGCCAGAAATACGGGTCAGTGGTAAAAAGTTCCTTATAGTTTCCGAGACCAATCCATTGTGCGGGACGGAAAATATCAAAGTGGCAGAAGCTATAATATAGAGATGAGATGATAGGGTATGTGAAGAATAGAATAAACCCTATTATCCAGGGAGATGAGAATAATATTCCCAGGACTGTTTGATCCTGCTTATTTGATATGTTCTTTGACATATTCGTCATATATCATTGCCTTATCAAGCTCATTCTGAATATTCTTTTCTGCCTCCTTAAGAGCATCTTCCGGACTCGCAATGTTATGAATTACCTTTTCTACAGCGTTTGTGTATTCTCGCCAGAAGGCATCGTGGACAAACGGGATAAATGTTGGAGATGTAGCGTTCTCCATCTGACTTTTATAGATTTTTATATTCGGGTATTCAAGAAATGCAGAATCATCATAAACCAGTCTGTTGGATGGCAGAAGTTTCTCTTCCTTCTCCTCAAGGAAGAGCGTAAGTTGTGCATCTTTACTGCTCACAAATTTAAAAAATTCCCATACCTCCTCCGGATGTTTCGCTCCTTTGGGTATTGCAAACCACCAGGCGCCAGCAGATGTAACACTTTTACTCCCAGGATGAGTGGGGACGAGCGCAACCCCGTAATTCATCTCTGGCGCATACATTCTTATCTGGTCCCCGAATGTATTATCCAGAATCGCATATACTACATCGCCTTTTATGAATCCGTGCTGTTCACCAGTTGAAAAACTTGCTACAAGTGCGGAGAGATTTCTTAATCCAAACTTTTCGTAGAAATTCACAGTCCATTCAAGAGACTCAATTACAGGAGGTGTACATAGCTTAACCCTCTTTCCATCTTCTGACAGAAATTCTGCACCTAATTCAAGCGAGTAGAACATAGCGGCTGGGAAATTGCCGTAGTTAGGTATGAAACCCGCCTTTGTCATTCTGCCTTGTGAATCATAGGTGGAGAATCTCTCCGAGAGGGTCACAAGTTCATCCCAGGTTCTGGGAGGCGGGGTATCACCCACTATGTCTTTGTTGTAAAATAAACAATAACAGGCAGTTGCGGTTGGTATTCCGTATATCTTATCCTCATAGCTCATCTCCTGAACAAGGGCAGGGAAGAAGACAGAAATGTCAAAACTGTCTTCCTCTATAAATTCATTCAGGGGAATAAGGGCACCTCTTGTCGCCCACTTTGCAACAGAACCGACCTGTGATATTATATCCGGTGGGCTACCACCAAGTATGGTGGTGAGAATCTTTCTTTCGTGCTCCCTCCAGGGTATTGCCGATGCAACAATAAGTATTGAATCTTGAGACTCATTGAATGCCTTGACTACTTCGGGCTTTTCTTCTTTTGCGCCTGTCATATACCACATTGTAACCTTGACTCTGCCATCTTCAACATCAGATGCCCGAAAGGCGTACGGTGTAATGAGCAACCATATGAGACCTCCTCCTCCAATAATGAGAAGTAGGGCAGCAAAAGGATTTGAAAAAAAGGTTCTCATCTTACTGGATACCTCTCATATTCATCCGTTGCCTCAAGCAGTGCAATGTAATTCTCCACCGGCACATAACTTGCAATAGTGTTACTACTACCACAACAATAACCACCACTTGGTGCAAGTTTTTTTATTCTCTCCTTAACTATTTTACGAACTTCATCAGGTGTTCCTCTGGTAAGTGGATAGTCAAGGTCAACATTTCCGACAAGACATAATCTATCCCCGTATTCTTTTTTCAATTGGGTAGCATCCATTGAAAGTGGTTCAAGGGGGTGAATGGCATTTACACCGCAGTCAATCAGGTCATCCAGAACACTCCATAATTTCCCATCAGAGTGATATATGAATGGTAGATTATGTCTTTTGGCGATATTTCCTATTCTTTTATACCAGGGAAATATCAATTCTCTCAAATCCTTTGGTGAGATAAGCGTTCCTCCCTTGTAGGCTATATCATCTGATAGCCATATAGCTCCGACCTCTTCGTACCGAGAAACCTCTTCTACAAGACCAAGTATAAATGAACCAACCTTATCCACCACCCTCCTAACGAGATCTCTACTTTCTAATAGAGAGACGCACAGGGTCTCAAATCCCATAATGAAACTTGTTTCCTCAAAAATTCCACATAGACTACCAGATACGAGTCTCTGTTTACCCTCAAGAGCTCGAGCTGCCTTATCTAAGGGAGTAAAATCTATCTCTTCTGGCCAGTTATACTTCTCAAACTCTTTCTTGTTCGTAATAACACCCTTCGTACTCGACACCCAGGATATCTCTCCAAGATCTTTTCTTTCTTTGGGAAACTCGTAAATTGGAATAATATGAGCATAATCGTATCCTGCAACCCTCCAGAATTCAACCTCGTCCTCTATGGACTCTACAAGTCTTCCAAGGATTGCACACTCCAGTTTTCTGTCAACCCAGAGCTCAGCATTTGGAACCACATCCGGCTCTCCCAACAGGAGTAGAGCCTTACGAAATCTTTCAAAGTCTGGTTCACGCATATTTCTCCCCCTTATAGCCGTCTCTTACCTTTTTTATTAATCCTGGGAAAAATTCCTCGATTCTTTCTCTTGCACCCTTTGCCTTTTTGAATCCCTCCATACCCGGAGCTTCACAATTGAGTCCGGAAACTACACTACCCAAAGCAGTAGCAAGTATAGGGTCCTCCCAGTGGAGAAATCCACTGATAAAACCTGCAGTGAAGGCGTCTCCACATCCAGTCGTGTCGACTATTCTTTCTATTTTAATGGAAGGACATCGAAAATAGAAGATTTCCTCTTTTTCTCTTCTCATAAGGAGAGAACCATTTACTCCGAAAGTAATGAGTACATACTTTGGCCCCTTCTCAAGAATTTCTTCTCCCGCCTTCAAGAAATCTCCCTCTGTTTTGAGCTCTCTATCAACCATAAGGTCTATTTCTTCTTCGTTTGTTTGGACAAGATCAACACATTTGACCCAATCTGGAAAATCAGTGAGTGGCTTTTTGAATCTGGTTCCGTCCTTTTTTATTCCCAGAACCTTACAGTGGATATCCATAAGTAGAAAGGCTTTTGACCTTTCTCTTACTCTCTTTATCGTTTCAAGGGGGATCTCAAATCCTGAAATAAAGTTGAAAAGAATAACATCGCTATCCAGGTAAGGCTCAAGCTCCTCTGGTCTTATCGGATCGATTCTGGACTTTAAGACCTCTTTTCTTTTGTCCGATGCTGTATAAACGAGAATATTTTCGTTCGTTCCCTTCAGAGAAAGCACAGTAGCATTCAGGTCAATATTTGGATATTTAGAGAGCATTTCCCTTACTTTTCCTATATGATCTTTACCTACCCTTGATACAGGACAGATTTGATTATCATCTCCCAGCACATTAGACAGAGCTAATACATTGTAGAGTATTCCGCCCAATCCCTCCTTCTCTTCTCCCTTAAATGTTGTGATATGGTCATAATTTATGGCTCCTACGACGCTAATCTTCATATTACCTCCGCAGAGATAGACGAGAATTGTGAAAAAGCACAAAGAACACAGTAGGGATTGCCCATTCATCTGACAGGAGAAGCCCTATCCCTATCTATACCTTAAGAGTCTTACATCTCCTAATAATCCAAACTCAACGAAGTTATATTTAGCTATCCAGTTTTGCTCATCAGAGAAATGACCCGGACCCACCCAGAACAATTCTCCTTTCTTATGATGGGGACCCAAAAGGTTGCGCAGGCTGTTTGTAAGTTCGATTCTTATCCAATTTGTCCCATTCTTTATGAATTTGCTTATATCCAATCTATATGGATGCCAACAGAGTAGACCTGCCTCTTTATCATTGATTAAGACTTTTACAACCGTTGCCTTTACACTATCTAACTCAAGGTATATTTGCTCCTCCTTAGAACGTTTGATTTCAAATTCTTGTATGTAAGCAATGGTTCCTGCATAAAATGGGTAACCCTGCTTTATCAGATCTTCCCTGGTGAGCTTTTTCTTTTCATCAACCAGATAAAACTTTTGGTTACCTTCATTCTTGACTCCAAAATCCCCGATAATGTAACAGCTCTCAAGCTCAAGTGGCTCTTTATCCCAATGCGTTAGGTCACATTTAAGTATCACTTCATTTTTCCCTGCTCTTATTAGGTTGCTAATATCTAATTTCTTGAAAGATGGATCTATCCACCAGCCACAATCTTTATACTTTATCTTTTTTCCGTTTACCTCGAGTTCAAACTTTTCTGGTGTCTCGAGGACCAAGGATAATTTCCTCTCTCTGTTTAAATCAAACTCAACATCAAAATTATACCTTAGATAGATGTTTGTTTCTTTTTTACTAAAGTCGGGACTCCGAGAATCCTGATAGAGTTTCCAAAATTGTATGCCATCATTGCCTCTATGGTCATCTAATCCATAATAAGATCTTATCGCACTTTGTGCCTTCCATACGGGAACGATTTCAGTGAATTCACCATTCCCAATTCTATAGCTACAATAATCTAAAGTTAGGGCATTGGAATCTAATCTTTCGAAGTTCCACTCTCTTGATAACTTGCTTACTTCAGTTAGGACAGGGACAAATCCTGTCCCTACTATATGGAGATAACCCTCGTGGTTGTTCGCTTTAGATTCGTGTTCCTCATAAGCAAGGTCAGGTCTATCTGTGCTCTTTAGCACTATTAGATGAGACTGAACAGGATTAAAGTAAAGCCCAAAAGAGGTATAGCCATCTTTAGATCTACCATCTATTGGATATAGCTTGCCGTTCTTCGGATTCCATTCTTCTAACCTACCATTTTCCTTAACCCTGACCAAGGCGTTGAAGCCCTTCTTTCGGTTGGTATTAGCAAAGAAGTATAAGTCATTATTATTAACTTTTCTATGTTGATAGTATACACTTCCTATATCTTTCTCGTCTTCATCGATTACCATTACATCAGGAAATAGAATCTTATCCAAGGTACCTCTGAGCTCTTCTTTCTCAATAACCATAACTTCCTTTGACTCAAAGAAACTTTGGAGTTCATCCGAAGTCTCGCCTTCTGTAAGGTATGGAGGAGGAACGATTGCAATTACCTTCCCTCCTGTACCAGTGAATCTTTTAAATAGATCAAAGCTATTTTTCGATATACTAATCATAGATGGTATTATAACTACACTGTATGAATGTTTCCCAATAGTGAGTTTTCCGTCTTCAACCCTTGCGTATTTCCTCATCAATACTTCATCACCAAAATCATAATCCCTATGCATCTCACATAATGCCCGGCTCAGCCAAACGAAGTTCTCGTTCAATCTATCAATTTCATCCAGCCCCTGGAGGAAGCTCGAACCTAAAGAGCCGCCAAAAAATGATCTTAAACGGATACTATAGACTACAGGATTATAAACACACCATGCGCTACCTATTGGATGCAAAACCATTATGTCTGAAACAAATTCACCTTTAGTTAACACATAGCTTAACCTATTAAAGTAATCGGCGACAATTTTATAATGTTTCCACGAGGGCTGCTGATAGCTAATTAAGGGTGGAAAATCTCTCTTGCGACAACCTCTTAAAGAATATGAGAACATTGATTGATTCAGCAGATTTACACCCAATGCGTAAAGCCAATCGCCAATCCATTTCTGGTCTTCAAAACTTAGGTCCCAGCCACTACAGGCGTACGATTCACATAGAACTCTTTCCTTTCCCAATTGATGGGCTACACTGCTTACCTGCTTTACAGTGATGAGATCTTGAATGTTTCTGCCCAGATGGTCTATCCCCGGGATATGCATATACTCGTAATGTGGCATAGCACTACCAATCGCTGCAACCTGTGATTGTAGGGTATCCTCACCCAAATAATGGCCAGTTAATTTCAGGTTGTGATTATCACACCAGTTGTATATTCGTGATGAAAACGTCTCTACAAAAAGTTCGGTTGCTGCGCTCCAGTAATCATATCTGATTTTATGAAAATCTCCAACTTCGTAAAAAAGAGAAGGTAAATATTCCAGAATATTGTATCCTCTTTTGTTTTGGAAATATTCTGTAAACTTTTCTGTCCAGGGTATAAGCACGCCTTCATCAGAGTATCCATGAAAATCAAAGTAGCTGGGCTCATCAGTAAATATTCCGGGAATTGTCCCACCAAAGTCGCTGCCTACTTCACTGTAATATGTCTTATGTGTTGATTCAATAAAGGCATCGACTGCTTTCGGGTAGAGTGTATCGATGTAAGGGTATCCATTGTGCCAGGGGGTATTAGGGGCATGGATTTTTGAGAAGCAAAGAACAATCTTATCTTTTAATCTCGAAGGAGGAAAATCACAAATCCCTTCCCTTATATCATCGGTTATATCCTCTAAATTCTTTGGTTTTTCATTCTCTTTGTAGCATAAAAAGACCTTTAAGAGGGGATTCATTTTCCCTATCTTCTTCAAGGATTCAAGGTCTTTGAACTCCTTAAGTTCAACTGCTTTCATCCTGTATTTCGGTCCTTTGGCAGGCACGAGACCACCCGCGAAGCCTGAGGGCCACCTATCTTCGTCGTATAGCCAAGCATTTAAACCAATCTTCTTTGCCTCGTTGACACAGATTTTTATTTTCTCCATCCATTCATGAGAAAGGTAGGGAGTGAGAAGACCGATTCTTGAATGCATGAAAAATCCGCCTATTCCCTTGGACTTCATCCCCTTTATTTGTCTTATAAGTTCATTCTCCTCCAGTTTGTCATTCCACGACCAGAAGGGAACGGGTCTGAATTCATTACTTGGATTCTTAAATTCTTTCCCAATTAGATTTTCACAATACATGGATTAGCACCATTATGAGATGAGAATGTGTTACATCTCGGTTTATTTTAAAAACAGTTCGAGGGTAACTATCTTCTTCGGACCCGCATCGATAATAACAGAATTTTTGTCCACAATAGTGAGGTCGCCTTTCGGTTTCTCATTAAGATGAAGTAACCTTGCCATCTTAATATCTTTCACGGTGGAGAGCCTCGCCTCTATAGAATTCTCTGTTGGGTTATAAAATCTTACAATGATTGATTCTCTCTCCTCACACTTCTTTACAGCACTCAAAATGAGTATGGATGGTTCCAAGCTTAAAAAACTGAGATTGGATGGAAGTTTACCTTCCCCTCCTCCCATCTGGATAAACCTTACGGGATAATTAAATATCCCTGCTTCCTCCGCTACTGTTTCCCAGTTTCCCTTATGTGGATATATCGAGTAGAAATATCTGTGTGTACCTGGACATTGAGAAAGGATTTGCCTCTCGAGTGGAACCTCCTTTTCTCCGCCTCCAACCTTTGGATATCTATAACACCGTAGAAGGGTGACAGCAATAGTATGAGCCTCGTCGTCGATAACTTCATATTCTGGAATTCCTCTGGTAATTATTGCAAGTCCGTGTTTTCCATCTGTCAGATCAACCCAGGAGTGCATAGGGTTGGTCCCGGTAATAGGGTCGACCCATGAAGATGTATCGGGAAGATTGATAGGTCTCTTTACAACATCAAATCCAGAATCGGCATAAGAGTTCTCTGCAGGAAGGGTGGATGGAAACATTACCCTCAACCTGTGGTCCCTTACAACATTTTCAACTACAGTTTCTATATCCAACCTCTTCGAACCCTTCTTGAGCGAAATGAAGGAAGTAATTGGACACTCAAGTTCTTCTTTTACCCTTGATTTTTTTTCTTTATCAAGAGACACAGGTAATTTCAGGTGATACCTTATCTTATATCTACAATAGAGTGGCCCATCAATCTCAAGTGATATATCTGCTGGGCTACCAACGCTTGTAATTCTTCTATCCTCGGGTGGTGCTATTCTATTCCAGGGATCTCCTGCTTCACCTTCATCAACAAAGTAACCGAGTAAACTATAATTACAACTGTTCTCCTTATCTTTTATATTAAGTGTTCCGTCGCCCTCTATCTTTACACGAAGGTATTTGTTTTCGAGAGTATTGGGAGATGGGACAAAACTCCCTGTTGTTCTTGAAATGCCCTCTTTCAACCTGATTTTGAATGTTCTATAGCCCATTGAAGGAATGTCTTCTGCAGAAATCATTATCCTTCTTCTCATACAATAAAAGGGAAATGGTGCATCAAATGGATGTTTGACTATGCCGTACGTTTCTTCTTCAAACAGTTCTTGATGGGGTATAGTTTTTCCATCCATGTCCGCGACCTCAAAAGCCATATTCTTCTTTTCTACGGGAAAATCGACACTTACAGCCGAGACTTCGGTCCTATTTAAAGATAAAGGGTTAAAACCCACAATAAATATGTCTTCATCCTCGTAGTTACCGGTATTGATAGATTTGGAAATATATGCAAGACTATCCTTTGTGATGGCATCTGATATTTCTAAAACCCTTTCGAATCGATGGATTACATCCCTGCTTACCCTGTCAATACTGGTTCCTGCTATAGAATCGTGTGCATGGCTTCTTAAAAGTTCTTTCCATGCTATATCAAACCATGGTTTTGGGTATTCCTTTCCTAAAAGCCATGCAAAAGATGACCATATTTCAGCCCACCTTTCAAGTTCGGATTCTGCCTCAAAATTTTTAGTTCTTATGAATATCTCAGAGGATATAGCATCCTTATTCAACTTATCAAAGACACCAACTCTGTTCGGCATTCTTCTCTCTCCTTTGAGAACTTTGAGTTTTTCCCATTTAACCTCATCTTTAACACTCTTCATAAACTCCGGCAGAGAACTATGAGTAAGTTGAACGTCTTCACTGAGTTTATTTATATCTTCTATGATTTTCACAGTATTCAGACTGGGAAAAGTAGAGTCCATACCGTCAAGGAATAGAAGATGGTTAGTCGTCGCACCCTGAAGGAGATCTTCCATACCCCATTTGATGCCATTTTTAATATGGGCAGGATTATATGTCTTGTTATATTGAGAATTGAGCAGGGTGTAATCCTCGTCTTTCCATGTTATTCTAAATGGTTTATCTCTATCAGTCCATTTGTATTTTCCTTCAAATGGCCATTTTTTAAAAATGGTTGGGCGAGAGAGATATGCCCAGAAATTCGCCCTGCAGAAAGAAGGTGACATACGTATACCAAGTATTTTGCTTCCATCTGGTGCTTCAAGAATATATTCTGTATCACATTCGTCAGGTGTTATCCCCCTGTAAAAAGTTATGGTGTCTATCCCGAATTCTTTGTAGATTTGAGCAATCTGGGATATCTGCCCGAATGAAGTTGGTGTATAACCCTCCTTCATTACCCCGCCAAATTTTTTACCAATCTTCTCTCCAAATAGGAGATTTCTGACTATTGCCTCTCCGCTTATGGAGAACTCTTCTGGAAGAGTGTACCACGGTCCTATCAGAATTCGTCCTTCTTTGATAAATTTTTCGAGCTTTTCTCTATCGTCAGGCTTTATTTCGAGGTAATCTTCTATGGGACATACCTGGCCATCCATATGGAAGCATTTATAACGAGGTTCGCTTTTGAGTATATTAAACAATGTCCCGAAAAGATTGATAAGCATCATCCTCGTTTCTTCAAAGTTATAACGCCACTCTCTATCCCAATGAGTATTTGAAATAACATGCCCTATATATTTACCC
>JAYENM010000254.1:0-2005 GCA_034722095.1 Caldifarciminota bacterium
TTCCATATAAAAGGAGGAAGATATGCTAGTTTTGAAAGTAAAAGATTATGAAGAGATGAGTGAGCGAGTAGCCGGTTTTATTGCTGACGAGATTCGAAAAAAGCAAGATATTATTTTAGGTCTGGCTACAGGTGAGACGCCTCTTGGAGTTTACAGAGAGCTTATAAGAATACATAAAGAGGAAGGGTTAGACTTTTCAAAAGTTACAACATTCAATCTTGATGAATATGTTGGACTATCGCCAACTCACAAGGAGAGTTACCATTGTTTTATGCATGAAAATCTCTTCAAGTATATCAATATAGATCCGAGAAATGTTTATATTCCAGATGGCATGGTTAAAGATATACCTGCCTACTGTGAATGGTATGAGAAAAAAATAAAAGAAGTAGGTGGCATTGATATCCAGATACTCGGAATTGGTAGGGATGGACACATCGGTTTTAATGAACCTGGTTCATCTTTAGGCTCAAGAACTCGTATAAAGACCCTATCAAAAGAGACGATTGAGGACAATGCAAGGTTTTTTTGGGGGATAGATAATGTTCCAAGAACTGCTATTACAATGGGAATACAAACGATCATAGAAGCTAAACTGCTCATCTTGCTTGCCAGCGGTAAAAAAAAAGCCGAGATAGTGAAACTTACTGTAGAAGGACCTGTGTCATCAATGGTGCCAGCGTCCATTATTCAGTTCCATCCCAAGGCTGCGATTGTTATTGATCAAGAAGCAGCATCGCTGTTAACAAGGGAGTATAGTATATGGGGAGAGGGTGAGGAGGTTTATTTACATCTTTAAATTTGCCTCCATGCCTTATATGGTATTTTTTCATTGACAAAATAGAATTTTTGTGGTAAAATAAAATCAGGTATAACGAACGTTACACCGGGATGTGAAATGAAAAAGTATCTCTTTTTAATAGCAGTTGTGATGGGACCGATTGAATTTGCTTTTGCCGATTTTTTAGAAAGTACTCCAGTCGGACCGGGAACAATTCATCACCATGAATTTAGACAGGAGGGTCCATGGCACATCCATATATTAGAAATTAATCTTACTAACGATTGGATTTACCTTGAGACTATCAAAGCAAACGACCTTCTCTCTGGTTATGAGAGAACTTCATCAATGGCAGCAAGGAGTGATTTTGAGGAGCACAGGGTGGTAGGGGCGGTCAATGGAGACTTCTATAGCACCGGTGGTGTTCCTGTCGGGGCCCAGGTACTAAATGGCGTTTTATTGAAAAAACCCACCACACGTGCTGTCTTTGGATGCACTGACCAGAAGATACCATTTATTGATATAGTTTCATTTCAGGGAGCGGTTGTTTGTAAGGGTGGCTTAAATAAAGCTGTAGATGGAATAAATGAACCGAGAGGTTCAGCTCAATTAATAGTTTTTAACAAGTATTATGGATCCCGCACTGGAACAAACTATTGGGGAACTGAAGTTATTGCAGAGTATCTCACTGAAAATCAAGCTGTAAATGACACCGTTTTGCTGTGTGTAACTCGGAAGGATAGCATTATGGAAAGTGGACATGGTAATAATCAAATACCTGCAAGTGGAGTAGTACTATCCGGTCACAGTACATCGAAAGATTTTCTTGACCAGAATATTTTTGTTGGTGATACCATAAAGTTAATTCTTCAACTGCCCCCGCTGACTTTACCAGTAGTTGAGCTAATAGGCGGAGGTCCCCAGATAATTACAAATGGAGTTCTTTCAGTTGATAGCTCCAGCTTTGCTACCGATAGACATCCCCGTACAGCAGTCGGTTTTTCACAGGATTCAACAAAAGTTTATTTCTTTACTGTTGATGGCAGGCAACCTGGCTATAGCGTCGGAATGTCCCTTTATGAACTTGCCAATTATATGCTGGAGTGGGGTGTGTATCAAGGCGTAAATCTTGATGGTGGTGGTTCAACAACTATGTACGTGAGAAACGAAGTAGTAAATAGTCCTTCAGATCCTGATGGAGAAAGGAGTGTTGCAAATGCTCTT
>JAYENM010000255.1:0-2002 GCA_034722095.1 Caldifarciminota bacterium
CGAGCCAGAAATAATTCCGTCTCTTCTCCTCTGAATGGGGAAACGAATTTGCTGTATTGTTCTATTTTTTTCTCCTTTGCTATCTCGTATGGTTCAAAAGGGGAGATACTATCTGTCTTCGGTGAGCAGTTCGGCGAGCTCACTGCCGAGCCGCTCAGCCGAACCATATGAGAGTAGAACAACATTATTAGAACACCTATTACTATTATTTTATTTTTCATATTCGTTGGCTAATGGATTCATTTAAAACCATTCTACCTGTCGGTAGACAGGAAATATAACCTATGCCCTCTATGATACTCGACATAGTATTATTTCTCATCATCATCCTATCATCCTTCAGTATTTCAAAGCAATGGATAGAAGATTCTAAACTGTCTCCATTTTTGCTGAAGGAACTCACCATACTTAAAGGTCTACTTCCTGAAGATATTATGCTTCGCTGGCAAACCCCAAAAGAAAAGCAGTCTTGTTTATCTCCACCGTCTTCTTTGGAACCCGTTTTTCTAACACAGAAAGCCAGCTCTCCTGTTTGAACGGCAGAAATCTTGCAAGCACACCTAGAAGCACCACATTGGTAGTCCTTATATTCCCAAGGTCTGCTGCAATCTTTACACCATCTACACAGATAAGATGTTCTACTTTCTTTTTTAGGATTTTTATTATGTTTTCCGGATATGTTGCATCACCGGATGCCACTGTTATAGGAAGCCATTCGTAATCATTTACAATCATTTTGCCGTTCTTTTTGAGATATGAAAGACTTCTTAATGCTTCAAGTTTTTCGAATGCAAGGAGAATGTCTCCCTCACCCAGTCCAATCAGAGGGGAGTATACCTTTTCGCCAAATACGCAGTTTGATATAACACTTCCTCCTCTCTGTGCCATACCGTGGACTTCGCTCTTTTTCACATCGTATCCCTCTTCCATAGCTACAAGAGAAAGAATATCAGATGCGAGGATAGTTCCCTGTCCACCTACACCGCAGATTACTATCTTCGTCATAATCCCCTCCGTGCTCTCTCTTAAGTTTCGTGTTTCTCTAAACTCTGTAATAAACGGACTGCAATCTAAAATCTATAACCTATAATCTAAGCTATCAGCATCTGATAGTTATTTTTAATCAAACTATCGCCTCTTTGGGGCATACCTCTGCACATATCCCACATCCTGTGCAGAGGAATTTATCTATCACCGCCTTGTTATTCTTTATAGATATAGCTGGACAGCCAAGCCCTATACAGAGTTTACAACCAGTGCACTTTTCAGAGATTACCATAAGAGGGGGTTCTGATTTTACCATTAGCACACAGGGCCTTCTTGCAATTATCACAGATGGTTCTCTCCTTTTTACCTCTCTCTTTATAATTTCTTCTGTCTCTTTCAGGTTGTACGGGTCAATCACATATACATTCTCCACACCACATGCCTTTGCGATATTCTCTAATGCTATTTTCTTGGTTTCTTCTCCCATAAGTGTCCTTCCTGTTCCAGGGTGTTCCTGATGACCTGTCATAGCGGTTGTGGAGTTATCAAGTATTATTATTGTGGATGTTCCTTTGTTATATACGACGTCTATAAGTCCTGTAATTCCTGAATGGAAGAATGTCGAATCCCCTATTACAGCAACAATTTTATCACTTATCTCGTCACCAAGTGCACGTTCAAGCCCGAATGCATTGCCTACGGATGCTCCCATACAGACACAGGTATCCATTGCATTCAAAGGTGGTAGGGCACCAAGTGTGTAACAACCAATATCACCGGTTGCTGTAAGTTTCAACTTTGATATAACATAAAACACACCTCGGTGTGGGCATCCTGCACAAAGAACAGGTGGACGGGAAGGAATATCCTGGGTTGGATAGATCTCTTCAGAAGATCCAAAGGCCCTTTTCAATATGTATGGGTCAAGTTCGCCGGTAACTGGCACTTTCTCTTTTCCAATAACATCTATTCCCATAGCCTTTATCTCTGTTTCGAGGAAAGGATCATTCTCCTC
>JAYENM010000256.1:0-10006 GCA_034722095.1 Caldifarciminota bacterium
AATCCCTTGTGGTGTCAGTCAAATCTGTCGGGAGGTAACTCCCGACAGCACAGAATCATCTGCGACAATCTGCGTCTAATCTTAACTATATTGCAAATTCCGATATTATCTTTCCCCCACTTGTAAGGCAGGAATATCTACAACCATACCTTGAGCATATACAAATTGAATCTCTATCATCCAGTTCCTCTGTCAGATACATATATACTATATCTGCACCGCATTTGCAGGGTGAAAATACCTCCAGTTCTACCCCACATTCAGGGCAGAGAAAAGTAACAATCTCTCCCTTTTTCATACTTTCGTCCATTACCTTTCTATTGTCACCCTGGTACGGTGAGAGACTGACCATTACTTTATCCTTTTTTCTCTTTGCAATAAGATTTATCCCTCTATTGCCGTTCCATATTTCTTCTCCCCTTACAAGGTTGTGACCATTCTTGCAGTACACCTGTGTTATGAGAATCTTCTTTTCTTTCACTACAACCTTCGCCTTTGCAGGAGAGGTTACACTTTTCGGAAAGATAAGTCTTCCTTCTTTATCAAACCTTTCTTCCATCTGCCCCCTGAAAAAATTCCATTGTAACTATTATAGCATAAAAACTGTTATAAGTCAAGAGATTTTTGGGAAGCGCTCTAAGAGACTATAGAACCAGTAGAAATAGAACTTCAGATCTGTCCGCAACAGCTTGCAAAAGGAGAATTCTTTGGTGGGATTTTCCCTTGCAATAAGGGATTTGATGGGACTTGAATAAAAATGCGCGGGTTTAAGGAATTATGTATCTGCCAATGCCTTGAATGCCTTTACTGCCCCGGCAGGGTCCGGTTCATGAAATATACCCGACCCACTTACAAGTATTTCGGCTCCACTCTCAATCACCTTTTTTGCATTTGAAACCTTTATTCCACCATCAACTTCCACAGTCACTCCCATCTCACTCAGTATCTTGACCTTTTCTAACGGCTTTTCTATAAATTTCTGTCCTCCAAAACCAGGGTCTACTGTCATAACAACTACAAAGTCCACACTGTGAACAAATGGCAGAATATCTTCCAGAGGCGTTCCCGGATTTAGGGCAAGACCCACTGTAACATTTTCTCTCTTCATTGTATCTATCAATCCATTCGGTGATTCCACTACCTCTTTGGGGAAGGATATGATTGACGCCCCAGCATCCTTGAATTTCTTCCAATAAAATCCGGGGTCTTCTATCATCAGATGGACATCGAGAGGAAGATTTGTTATTCTATGTATTGTTTCAACCAAAAGGGGACCAAATGTTATATTAGGGACAAAGTGTCCATCCATTACATCAAGATGAAGTATGTCACAACCCGCTTCTTCTACTTTTTTTATCTCTTCTCCAAGCCTGCTAAAATCACAAGAGAGTATAGATGGTGCAATTTTTATATTCCCCATATTATCACTCCATATTATGCATTAAGTATTGAAAATCACAAAAATAATATTGATAATCCGGTTGTCGGTGATGTAGGGACAGGGCTCGTCCCTGTCCGAAATATTCTAACCACAAAGTTCACAAAGTTTTCTAAAAATATCTCTTAAAAGTTATCTCTTTGTGTTCTTTGTGGTGAAAAAGACAAAGTTCATTATACCATCATTTTTTAGAAATGTCAAGAAAAAATTTGGACGCAGATTAACGCAGCTTCTCACAGATAGGTATAAATCAAAAAGGTATAGGGCAAGCCTTCAGCCTTGCGAATATATCTCTCTGTAAACTAAAGGTTTGCCCTACATAGTCTACACGATAAGGTATACTTTGGGATCATTACACACCAACTCCAGAGGTTCCTCAAAATATCATGTGCCATCCTATATACAAAATTTACTATATTTGGCTGTACAGTTATCTAATCTGCTAAATCCGTTTAAATCCGTTGACTTTTTTCTTGACAAATTCATTAAGTTGTGTTAAAATCAGACATAGGTAAACCTTGTAGGCACGAATTCAATTCGTGCAAAAGACATTAATTAACCGCTGATAAACGCGGATAGACGCTGATTAAAGATTTTAGATTGTAGGAGCGACTTCCCATACGGCTCGTATGAGGAAATCGCTCCCACAATTACCCAATGACTTAATTACCTAGTTACCTGATGACTGAATAACCCAATTACTCAATGACCTTATCAAAAGGACTTAAAAGAGGAGGGATATATGAGGAGTAATGAAATTATCAGAGTAACCGATGCCTTTGGCGCAAGGAATTATTTACCTCTTCCTGTAGTGCTTGAGAGAGGCGAGGGAGTATGGGTATGGGATGTGGAAGGTAACAAATATATGGATATGTTGGCAAGTTACTCTGCACTCAACCAGGGACACAGACATAAATATATCATAGATGCGACCAAAAAACAGCTTGATAGACTCACACTCACATCCAGGGCATTTTATAATGATAAACTGGGTGAGTTTCAGAAGAAGGTTTGTGAATTGACAAAGATGGAGAAAATGCTCCCGATGAACACAGGCGCTGAGGCTGTAGAGACTGCAATAAAGGCTGTTAGAAAATGGGGATACCTTAGAAAATTCAAAATGCAAAATGCAAAATGTCCAACGGATTCTGTGAACAAAATGAATAATGCAGAGATTATTGTGTGTGAGAATAATTTTCACGGACGAACCACCACTATTGTCGGCTTTTCGTCAGAACCGCAATACAGATTTGGTTTTGGACCATTTGCCCCAGGATTTAAGATGATACCATATAATAATTCCAGCGCATTAAAAAACGCAATAACTGATAACACAGTGGGCTTTCTTGTAGAACCCATTCAGGCAGAGGGAGGGATAATTGTCCCATCTCAGGGATATCTCAGGGAATGTAAGAAGATATGTGAGGAAAACAATATCCTCTTTATGGCGGATGAGATACAGACAGGGCTTGGAAGAACAGGTCGCATGTTCGCCTGTGATTGGGAAGATGTAAAGCCTGATATATATATGCTCGGCAAGACGCTTGGGGGCGGAGTTTATCCTGTATCCTGTATAGCCTGTAACAGTGAAATTATGGATGTATTCACCCCTGGCGACCATGGGTCAACATTTGGAGGCAACCCCCTTGCAGCTGTGGTGGGCATTGCATCCTTAGATGTTATAATCAATCTCAATCTTCCAAAAAGGGCTGACGAGATGGGAATGTACTTTTTGGAAGAGCTGAAGAAGATAAAGAGTGATTATATAAAAGAGGTAAGAGGTAGAGGTCTCCTGATAGGTGTTGAGGTAAAAAAGGAGAAGGGAACTGCCCGTCCAATATGTGAGAGGCTGGCAAAGGAGGGCGTGCTTGCAAAGGAGACACACGAACAGGTTGTAAGATTTGCGCCTCCACTCACTATAGAAAAGGACGAGATTGACTGGGCGCTTGAAAGGATTAAAAAGGTGTTTGAATTATGAATTTTGTATTCGCTCTGGGTATTTTACTGTTTGTAGGATATTGGGGCGGTAAATTTGTAAAAAGGATTAAACTTCCGGAGATCACAGGGTATATTATAGCAGGTATCATTATTGGACCTTCGTGTCTCCGTCTAATTCCACAGAATGTCTTAGAGGACACCCTTACTCCTATCGTAGATATAGCTCTGGGATTAATTGCATTTCTTATAGGGAGTAGTCTACACATAGGACGCATAAAGAAACTGCATCGGAGTGTCTCGTGGATAACTGTATCGCAAGGTATTTGCGCCTTTGTCTTTGTCGCTGTATCTGTACTTGCTTTTGCACCGTTTTTAGTCAATGCTGTAGGAATAGAAACAGAAAATCCGTTTGCTGAGGTTCTGCCAGTTGCCCTTGTGATAGGGGCAATTGCATCTGCAACAGCGCCCGGTGCAAGCGTTGCAGTTGTTGATGAATTGAAATCAAGGGGCCCTTTTACCAGCACATTGCTGGCAGTTGTTGCGCTTGACGATGCCCTTGCAATTGTCCTCTTTGGACTGTGCAATACGGCTGTATCTACCGGGCATCAAATTTATTCTATATTTATGCCGTTCATTGAAATTATAGGGTCTGTTGCTATTGGAATATTTGCCGGGTATATCCTGAGATTCTGTTCGAAATTTCTCACTACCTCTGCAGAATTTTTAATCATTATTCTTGGTATGGTCTGTATAGTATCGGGAGTAACTATCTTTCTCGGGATTTCGTCACTTCTTGCAAATATGGCAATGGGATTTATAATCGTGAACAGCACAATGAAAGAGCAAAGGTTTATAGTAGTACTACATAATTTTACCCCTCCTATATATGCAGCTTTCTTTGCTCTCTCTGGGGCGCATCTTCATTTTACAATACTGTTTAAAGTCGGACTTATAGGAGCAGTTGTCATATTAGCAAGAATCATCGGCAAGACCCTTGGTGTTTCAATTGGTGGATACATAGCAAATTCCTCTTATTCAATTAGAAAATATTTGGGACTGGCGTTGCTCCCACAGGCAGGCGTGGCGATAGGTTTTTCGCTTATCGTGGGGCAGAATCCGCGACTTGCACCTTATGAAGATGCTTTGATAAGTATTGTCATTGCCTCTGTAGCAGTAAATGAGATCATAGGTCCTCCGCTTACAGCCCTTGCCCTGAAACGCAGCGGAGAGGCAAGAGTTAAGTTGAGAATTTAACGCAGATTTACGCAGATAATAGATTGCAGATTACAGATTTTAGATTGTAGATACCCAACGACGTAATGACACAAGGACTCAATGACTCTCCGACGCTGTATTTGATATTTGATTTTTGATTTTACTATGGGGGGTGTTATGTTTTTGAGTGAACTGATGGATAAACGACTCATAAACTGCGGAATTACCGCAAAAGACAAAAAGGGAGTTATCGAAGAAATGGCTGATATGTTTGTAGAAGCAGGAGTTGTAACTGACAAAAGTGACTTCTGTGATTCCATACTGAAACGGGAAGAGATAGAATCAACAGCAATTGGTGATGGAATTGCTATACCACACGGCAGATCGGATGCTGTAAAGCATCTTAAGCTCGCGTTTGGTAGATCGCAGAAGGGGGTTAACTTTGAGGCGAGTGATAAAAAACTTGTAAACATTATCTTTATGATAGCTGCACCGTCGGATGCCAGAAAGGAATATCTACAGGCAGTTGCAAAGATAGCAAGGCTGCTAAAGTCCAGAATTATGCGAGAGGCACTACTTCTATCTGAGACACCAAAGGATGTTATGAAAATTATAAAGGACTTTGATAACATGCTTGTAGAAGAGATAAAGGTGGTAACTAAGGAAGGCAGGGTTATACATAAGGATTAGAAAGACTTAGAATGAGTAATAAAGAGAACAGTTAAGTTGATTATAAGTTTCTACCATTGAGCAATATTGTCTTATTGGAGGTCATATGTATCTTTTACTGATAGTTCTAAATAGAGAAGAATACTTGGACGATATTCTTTCCTGTCTTCTGGAACTTGGAATAGAGGATGCGGTTACTATCGATGCTGAATCTATGAAGCGTTCACTTGCAGCACAGGTACCTATATTTGCAGGACTACGATTAGACCTTGGAAGAAGACCGTTCTCCAAGGTTATATTTGCGACATCAAACAGTAAAGACACTGGCAACAAGGTAATTAGACTCCTAAAAGAGGTAGATATAGACCTTGAAGCACCAGGCGTATGCAGAATATATACACTCAACCTCGAATCAGTACTTGGCACACCAGAGACAATAGAAGAGATATAATGCCCGCGTTAACTTGCTTTTCCTTTTTTACTATTTATTGGAGTGCCTGCCTGCGGTAGGCAGGCAATAGATTACTATTGCAAGAACATAGACTACCTTACTTAACAGACCACAAGATACTCCAATGCGTATTGCAATAGAATTTTCTAAAGATCCGTATGGAGAGGGTAATAGACTTTCATTTCCTCTTGAATATAACCAATCAATTCAGGGGTTCATTTATCATAATATAGACAAGACCCTTGCCTTATTTCTCCATGATAAAGGATTTATCACTAAAGGAAGAAGTTTCAAACTTTTCACTTTTTCAAGACTTTTGGGAAAATACAGGATAAGTAAAGAAAGAATTGAGTTTGAGGAAAGGGTCAAGTTCTGGATAGCATCCCCTGTAGATAATTTAATTGAGTCATTTGCCTCAAACCTTGCAAGAAAACCCGAAGTATTTCTGGGTGACGAGAGGTTTTATGTGACATCCATAGAGGTAAAACAAAAGCTCTCTTGTGATAATGCAGAAATATTTATGCTCTCTCCCGTCACAGTGTATAGCACACTTTTGAAGCCTGAAGGAGGTCATCCGACCCGTATGGGGAAAAAGACATATTATTATAACCCGAAGGAAGAGGTTTTTGGAAGGCTTATAAATGAGAATATGAAGAAAAAATACACTGCATTCTACAGAAAAAATGCAGATAATCTGGCTATGGATATTACACCTGTAAAAGTAAGGGCTTCCGATGAGAAAATAGTAAGATACAAAGGTTTTATAATAAAGGGGTGGATGGGAAGGTATCACATAAAGGGAGATGAAGAACTCATCTCTCTTGCTTATGACACAGGACTTGGTGCAAAAAATTCCCAGGGATTTGGAATGTTTGAGATAAGTAGGGCAAGGCTTTAGCCCTGCAAGTAGCAACTTTCAAATATTTTTTACAATTTTTATTTGACATATTTAATAAAATACGGTATAATATAATAAAGGGCGATATATTATTTTCAGGTCAAAATCTTTTGCCGATTACCTTTTGTTTGTGTAAATTGTATTAACCAGGGACAGGGAGTTAAGGCGTCAGCCTGTCGTACGACCTGTATAGGCGGTAGGCAGGTAAGCCTTTGGAATTAAGGCGTCAGCCTTTGGAATTAAGGCGTCAGCCTTTTATATAAAACCCTTACGGGTGAATTCCAAATCCTTACGGATTAACTCCAATCTACCTGTCGCCTGCCGGCAGGCAGGGTAGACAGGCTTACTGCACAGTTGTTTTTGCACAACCACTCCTGGTCGCGATAAAATGTAGGGACAGGGCTTGTCCCTGTCCGATAGCCCTTCCAATTAACATCTACAATTTTTTGTTGACAGAAACGATAACATACGGTATAATATAACAAAGGAATTCACTAAAACAATTTTTCTTGAATAGACATTGTTATTTGGAAGAAAATGGTACAAAAAGTTTACGGTTGGATACTGACTGGTATATTGATACAGTAAGGTTAACTCCAAAATACTGATGAGACTTACGATTTTATGTGTAAGATGCAACAACACGAAGCGTCTCCAACTTGTTACTTATCACTCGTAACTCGTTACTAATAGAAAAATGATTGAGGGGATAAAGGAGATAGGCGGATGAAGCAGTTTGTGTTTACCAAGCATTCCAGAGAAAGTATGAGAAAGCGTGGAGTGTCGGAGGATGAAGTAAGGATAGCAATCTCAAAAGCACCGTGGCAACCCTCAAAATGGGGAAGGTTTGAATGCACTTTAGAGTTTGAATACAATAAAGAATGGAACAAAAAGTTCTATCGAACCAAACAGGTAGTGCCAGTATTTATGGAAGAAGAGACAAGAATTGTTATAATTACGGTTTATGCTTTCTACTTTTAGGAGGTGAGAGTATATGAAAGTAAGATATGACAGGGAGGCGGATGTTCTTTACATCGAATTTAAGGATACTACTGTCGTAACAAAGAGATTGGATCAGGATATTGCTGTGGATTATGATGTTGATGGCGAGATTGCAGGGATTGAGGTGTTGTCTGCTTCTAAGCGTCTAACACCAAAAGAGGTGCCGCCTCGAATTATTCTAGAGAATATCATAGCAGGATGAGGGCATACCAAGACTACAATAGATTTTGTGTCGAGTACATTGCTAATAACGCGTCACTATTTACTCGTCACTTGTAACTCGTAACTAACTATGACCGAAAAGATTGAAGAACTTACTCTTCTTTTATTTTATCTGACTGCGTGGGAGGAGGAGCCAATTAAGGGTATAAAGGCTTTTAGGTCGTGGAAGGGATACTCATTTGAGACTCTCGATGTTCTTCAGGAAAAAGGCTACATCTCTCAGGGGAAATACAAGAGCAGGTCAAAATCAGTAATGTTAACAGAAAGCGGTATCTGGCAGGCAAAACAACTGAAAAAGAAGTACTTGGGCGAAGATAAATCTAAAGAAGAGTGAAAGATTTATCGGGTATATACTTAAATTTTAAGGAACGATTAAGAGGATTAATACTTGACTTTTGGAGACCCGATGATAATATGAGTCCATATTTATTACTATTCACGCCTCACGCTTTACGATTTACTAACAACTCGTCACTTGTCACTTATTACTCGTCACTCGTCACTTGTCACTCGTCACTTATCACTTGTTACTAATAAAAAAATGATTGAAGGGGTATAGGAGATAAGGAAAGATAGTTATAATAGTAAAACAGAAGAATTAGTACTTTTATTATTGTACCTAACGGGTTGGGAGGAAAAAATTAGGGGTTTTGATAAGGGCAAGATGAAAGTTGTTGATAAAAAATTGGTATGCAGCTGGAAAGGTTACCCATTTGAAATTTTAGATATCCTGACCGAGAAAGGGTACATAACAGGCAGCCGACGTGCCAAATCAGTCTGTCTCACAGAAGAAGGCATAAAAAAGGCAGAAGAATTGAAGAGAAAATATATGGGAAGGGAAAAGAATAATTGAGGGAATTAAAGGGAACGAGGAATGTAATTTACAGAGAATTTTTTTGAAGTTGTAGGTAGATCGTATGGAAATAGATAAAGACTATCACACCAATATTCGTAAGGCTATTATAAAACATTCGACACCAGGAAGTTTAAAAAAATAAAACAGGGACTTGTAAGAGACTCTTAAGAGACAAAGAGATATATTTCTGTTCCTTAAAATCTCATGCAAGTCTCGTCAAAGTCCCTGTCGAGAAAAAAGAGAAATTTAATCTCAAGATCCGTATGGATAGGGATTGAAAGAGAACTTAAGAAATAAAGACCCTGTCTATCCGCGTCAAGGCAGGCCAGGAAAACGCAATAAAAATAAGGTTTAGTGTCGAAACTTTTATAATTACCATTCGTAATATATAGTCACGAATAACTATAAAAAAGTCGTTCTCGTAATACGATGCTACGAAGGAGCAAGGATTATGTCGAATTTCGGTATTCATAGAGAAAAGTATGGGATATTCAAGTGTGATGCCGAGAATGAAGCAAACTCCATCCCCACAAGAATACAAGCCTACTTTAATGCTGGTATTCTCTCAAAAGATGAGCCCGTATAAGGGAGTAGAGATAGGGTTTATCCCTGTCTGCAAGACCTATAAATGACTTCCAAAAAGATTTTACTCAAAATTACACTAATAAATTGTATAACTTTATTATACAATTGTATAAAAAATGTATACAATGTTAAAAGAGCTAATTTCTTCGGAAACAAAGAGAAAATTATTAGCCTTGTTTTTGCTCAATCCTGAGGAGGAGTTCTATCTGAGGCAGCTGGTAAAACTCTTGGGTGAAAATCCAAGAGCGCTCCAGATTCAACTCCAGAGTTTAGAAAAAATCGACTTAATATCACCCAGAAGGTCAGGAAATATAAAGTATTATAAGGTGAATAAACAATTTCCGTTGTTTGAGGAGTTAAGAAGAATAATTTTAAAAACAGAAGGATTGAAGGACGTCTTACATAATAACTTAAGGGACAAAGACATACAACTTGCTTTTATATATGGCTCAGTTGCTAAAGGTAGTGATAAAAAATTAAGCGATATTGATTTATTTGTGGTTGGGAAAGTCCAAGAAGACGGTCTATTAGAGGCTATCAGGAAAGCAGAGGGTGTTTTAAAAAGAGAAATTAATTATAATCTTATGGACGAAAAAGAATTTACAAGGAGAATTAAAGAAAAAGATAAATTTTTATTGAGAATTCTTAAAGAGAAAAAAATAGAAATTATTGGCAATGTCCCAGAAGTTTAAAAAACTTATAGAAGAAGATAGGATAGAACCTTTTACAGCA
>JAYENM010000257.1:0-1953 GCA_034722095.1 Caldifarciminota bacterium
GAGACTAAAAATAAGATTATCTCTTAAGTTCTCATAGAATCCCTGTTAAAACTAAAAATAGGTTGTCTCTTATAGGTCTCTTACCTGCCTACCGGTAGGTAGGAAGTCCCTGTTAAATATTGAAAAATAGAAATAAAAATCTCTCTTACCCTGTTAAAACGACTTTTGGGAAGTCCTATAGTTATATCAAGGGGTTATCTCAAAAAATCCAGGAAAGGCTCCAATTTCTTTTTTCTGTTTTTGTGACGGAGTTTTCTCACTGCCTTTTGCTCAATCTGCCTCACTCTTTCTCTTGTGACATCAAACATATTCCCCACTTCTTCAAGCGTATGGGAAACACCATCTATAAGACCAAATCTCATTTCAACAACCTCTTTCTCTTTCTCCGTGAGCGTACTCAAAACCTCGTCGATCTTACTCTTTAAAAACACCCTTCCAATTTCGCTTGCAGGTGAACCAGTGTTCTCATCTGCTATGAAATCACCAAAAAGTGAATCTTCATCACTACCCACCGGTTTATCAAGAGAAATAGTGTCTTGTGCGATCTGGTATACTGTCTTTATTTTTCTCTCTGAGACATCTAAAGTCAAGGCTAATTCCTCTGTAGTAGGTTCTCTTCCATGTTCCTGAATAAACTGCTTTGTCGCCTTGAGAACACGATGTGAGAGTTCGCGCATATGCACTGGAACACGAATAGTCCTTGACTGATCAGCAATTGCCCTCGAGATGGCCTGCCTTATCCACCAGGTAGCATAAGTAGAGAATTTATATCCCTTGCGATAATTAAACTTTGCAACTGCCTTTATGAGACCATTGTTACCTTCCTGAATAAGATCATCAAACTCCAATCCTCTACCGGTGTACTTCCTTGCTATAGATACCACAAGTCTCACGTTAGCATTCACCATTGCCTCCTTCGCCCTTTCTACTTCCTGATGATACCTTTTTATCTTCTTAATGAGTTCGGGAAATTCATCTATCTTTATTCCCAATATTGCCTTAAGCTCATAATTGCAGGATTCATTACCTTTCAATTCCTCCAGATATTCTTCGAGAGTACCCACAATCTCATCTAAATATAGAAAATGAAGCCCAAGATCGATCACCATCTCTTTTATCTCTTCTTTCCCTTTCTCCGTCTCCTTAAGCCTTCCTACATGATAAAGCTTTAATATCTCCGTTTTCTTTTTATCTATCTTGTCAAGGCTCAATAGTATCCTTTCTTTCTCTCTTCGTAGTTCACGTCTTGAAGGCTCCACAACGCCTATACGCACAAACTCATCTGGTGGTATTCTGTTCGTCTTGATCTTTTCTCTGTATGACAATAACTTATCTATGGCAACAAGCGTTGAGAAGGCAGCCCTCGTAATCTGTTCATACCCATGTTCTATTGTCTTTGAAAAGTCGATCTCTTCCTTCTTATTAAGAAGGGTGGATCTGGACATCTCTTTCAAGTATATCTTCGTGGGGTCCTCCAGTCTATCTCCCATAACAGGTAATTCCTGCACTTTATTCCTTAATTCATCTCTCTCATCTCTCTCGGCAACATTTATTCCCTCTGCACGAAGGTAAGATATGACTTTATCTATGTCACCTGGTTGTATTAACTCTGCAGGAAGTAACTTGTTTAAATCTTCGTAAGTGAGCTCACCTTTAACATCAGCATATTTTAGGATCTTTTTATAATTTATTTTCATCCTTCCTCCCATGCCTTCAAAAAGTATTGTCAAAAATTTAACCACAGAGAACACAGAGAATGTTCAGCATTAAGGAATTACAAAAGATTCTTTTCCCTCCCCTCTGTGACCTCTCTATAAAACTAATTTCTTTATTCCATCTTTTAACCTTTGTATATGAGGTTTATAAGTTAAAACAGGGATTTAAAGAGACCTGTGGTGAACGAAGTGAATCCATTGGAAGAGATTCGTTTTTATAAAAATATCTAATTCTCTT
>JAYENM010000258.1:0-1364 GCA_034722095.1 Caldifarciminota bacterium
AGGATAATGGTATCTATCACCGACAGATATGATGCATATAACGCACGCATAATAAACAGTGCACCAGTAGCGGCCAAGCCACCACTAATTGCCCCCTCCCAGGATTTTGCGGGGCTCACCCTCTTCAACATCTTATGTCTTCCAAACTTACTCCCCACAAAGAATGCAGTTATATCACCTGTCCATGCTATGGCAAACGGCAACATTGCATACGATAAACCAACACCGTAATCGCCACCAATATGAGCGGGAATCTCCCTCAGGAGGATTAAATGGCTGAACAGCCAGCCGGTATATATGACTCCAAAATGGGTGGTTGATATATGGAATATTGCCCTGTCGGGGTCTATTCTTGTCAGTTCAGATATCGAGAGAATGATAAAGAGAATAGTAATAGTAGTAAGAGTGAAAATATAACTTGCAGAGTAGGCAGTCAAACCCAGTATGAGGGACGCAAGAATACCAAGGCTCTTGTAAGGATGAAGTCCTTTTGCCTCAAGAATAGTATAGAACTCATAACTTGAGAGAAATATACCAAGTTCTATTAACACAAGAAAAGGAACATTACCTTCTCTTGCTATATACACGAGTGCAGGGATAAATAAGCAAGATGTTATAACCCTGTAAAACAGATTACTCTTCATACTTCTCCGAATCGTCTCTCTCTTTTTTGGTAATCGGAGATTGCCTTTAAAAGAAGGGATGGGGTGAAATCAGGCCACAGGGTCTTTGTAACCCACAACTCAGTATAGGCGGTTTGGTATGTAAGAAAATTGGATACCCTGTACTCTCCAGATGTGCGGATAAGAAGGTCGGGGAATGGGACATCGGGCGCATACAGAAATTTGCAGAATGTTTTCTCATCTATTTTATCTGATGGGATGCCTTTATTTATCATCTTTTTAACAGCATCAACAATCTCAGACCTCCCACCATACGAAATAGCAACTAAAAGGGTCAATCCGCTGCAATCCTTTGTTGTTTCCTCTCCCCATCTCATAACCTCCATAACATCCTCAGGAATCTTGCCCAACCTCCCGATAAATCTCATTCTCACATTGTTCTTCATCAGATCTGGTACCTGGTCTCTTATTACCTTTTTAAATAGACGCATAAGAAAATCAACTTCTTTCGTTGGGCGTCTCCAGTTTTCAATTGAGAAGGCAAATATTGTCAGGTAGTCTACACCCAGTTTTCCGCAGGTTTCTACAATTTGTCTTGTGCGCTTTACCCCCTGTTTATGTCCCTCTATTCTTGGTAGCTTACGCCTTTTTGCCCACCTTCCGTTCCCGTCCATTATAATGGCTATATGCTGTGGTAATCTTTCTTTGATGGTATCGTATTTTTTAATCTTGAGGCTCATT
>JAYENM010000258.1:1374-1951 GCA_034722095.1 Caldifarciminota bacterium
TGTAAGTTTCTGTATCTTTTCCTCTCCTTTCTTCTCATCATCCTCTGAAATCTTCTTTTCCTTTTTCATTAGTTTTGTTGTTTCAATTGCCTGTCTCCTTATGTTGCGTATAGCAATTTTGTTCTCTTCACCTAGTCTGTGTACAAGTTTTGAGATGTTCTGTCTATTTTCCTCTGTAAGAAGTGGAATATTAAGTCTAATGACATTACCGTCAGAAGATGGTGTGAGTCCAAGGTCCGATTTCAGGATGGCCTTTTCTATTTGGGGTAAAATATTTTTATCCCAGGGTCTTATCAGCAACTGTCTCGGTTCTGGAACTGTTATGCTTACGAGTTGAGAGAGAGGCATCTGTGCCCCATAGGATTCAACCTTAATATCCTCCACAAGGCCCGGATTAGCTCGTCCCGTACGAATCTTCACAAGTTCTATTCTCAAAATCTCTACAGTTTTTTTCATCTTATTTTCTGTCTCACTGTACAACTTCTTCAGCATTACCCCCCTACAAATAAATCAAAGATTAAAATTCAAATATTAAATATTTTCCCCCTTTCTACCTGTCTGTAGACAAGTATCCTTT
>JAYENM010000259.1:0-1943 GCA_034722095.1 Caldifarciminota bacterium
CATTATGTTGGTCATTGGATTGCATCAGCATTTGGTTAGGGTTATGTAAATTTCATGAATAAACCACAGAGAACACAGAGTTCACAAAGATAGAAGAATAAAGGGAATATGTCACTCTGTGGACTCTAAAATAGGGAGAATAAAAAATTGGGAACTTTTAATTGGTTTTCTCTTTATAGCGGCAAGACTATAGAAATCAAAAAAGTGTTATCATTTTATCTGCTACAGGGTTTAGAGAAATGTGAGCATCAAAAGAGAACACAGAGAAGACAAAAGCTCTCTCTTTTCTCCGTGACCTCTGTGGTTAAGTATTATACATAACGTTGGTTAGGCGAGGGGGGAATATGCAGGTTTTGGTAATGTACTATTCAAAGACAGGGAATACCAAAAAATTGGCAGAAGAAATTGCCAGTGGAGTGAGAGAAGTAAAGGATGTAAGATGTGTATTGAAACCAGTTTCAGTAGTTACGAGGGAGGATTTTCTAACCTCTGACGGAATTATTGCTGGCTCTCCTGTTTATTTTGGAACAATGGCTGCTGAATTGAAGGAAGTTTTTGATAGGTTTGTTGATATCCGTAACCAGATGGAAAATAAGATAGGCGCAGCCTTTGCAACATCTGGTGATTCGTCCGGAGGAAAAGAGACCACTATTATTTCAATTATCCAGGCAATGTTGATATATGGAATGATTATTATGGGAGATCCGTTAGATGCAACGGGTCATTATGGGATATCATGTTGTGGAACTCCAGATGAAAAGACAGGTTTAAATGCAGCAAAGCTGGGAAAAAGAGTGGCCTTATTGGTTAGAAAATTAAGGAGTTAATTTTGTCAATAAGAGTTGCCAGGTAAAAAGGTTGACTTTTAATCTGTGTAATCAGGTATATATTATACCAGGAGGTGTTAAAATGTTTAAACCAATGCTGTGCTTTATCATAATAGCAATATTGCTATCTGGCACTGTTGCAGCACAGAGTGCTGGTTTAGGGCTAGGTGTAATTATAGGCGAGCCAACCGGTCTAAGTTGTAAGTTATGGACGGGTAGTAGCACAGCGATAGACGGTGTGGTTGCCTGGTCATTTGGCAAGAAAGGTACTTTACACCTTCATTCAGATTATCTGTTCCATAACTTTAATCTGATTAAGGACAATATCCCGATTTATTATGGAATTGGTGGGAAAATCAAGTTTGCGGAAAAGAGTGAGGCTGGGATTCGTATTCCTTTTGGTATAGATTTTATGCTTACAGAAGCGCCTATAGATATATTCTTTGAGCTTGTTCCACTGGTTGGACTTGTTCCTGCTACTGATTTTGAGGTTAATGGTGGTATTGGTATCAGGTATTTCTTCTAAGTTGTTGGTAGTGTTTAACCCTGAATTCTGAAAGCTCTCTGCAGGAGGGTTGTCCCTACATTCTGACTGATTCTAACCACAAAGTTCACAAAGGACACAAAGTTTTTTAAGAATAAGGAATGTCCCAAAGCGTCGTGGTAGAAATAGAATGAATCAATTGATACGGGCTTTTCAACTTTTTGTTCATTGGATTCCCCATTATGTTTTTTAGGCAGATTGCAAGATGCCTGCCTACCGTCAGGCAGGTTGGCGTTAAGATTTCCGGGTGTCTGAGCGAAGCGAGTTCTGAAAAATTAGCCATAAGACGAAGCAATCTGCCGTAAAGAAAAACATACGGGGTGCCCTTTTCTTTTGCACAGCATTCTTCGAAGTTTCGTTTCTTTTGGGCCCGCCCCGTGGAATATACCCTATTGCACGGAGTTTCCCCAACAGAATAATAGCTATTCCACGGGGCAAGCAAAAGAAATGAAGAATAAAGACAATATACTCCAGTATAAGTTTAGAACGAAGAACTTTTACACTCATCATATAATCTAACAATTTTCATCACAACACTTCGGGACAACGTCTAAAAATAAATAGTTTCTCTT
>JAYENM010000260.1:0-1941 GCA_034722095.1 Caldifarciminota bacterium
GAAGTCTGCCACAACGGTCTTCCCTGTAAGAATATGCAAGAAAATGCCAAAGAGAGTATGTGCACTGTATTATATGGGAAGATGTCCTGCGCCCTGTGAGGGCAAGATAGAAAAGGAAGAATACAGGAAATTAGTACAGGAGATGATAGATTTCCTCTCGGGCAAGAGTAACAAGATAGAGAAGAATCTTAGAAAGGAACTTGAGACATATAAAGGCAATTTAGAGTTCGAGAAGGCGATTATAGTAAGAGACAGACTGAAAGCACTGGAAGAGATAAAGAGAAGACAGAGGATGGTCTTAAAAACCAGTAAGAATCTTGATGTATTTGGCTTAGCAAGAAGAAAAAGGACAGCAGTTGTGGCAGTATTAAAGACAAGGGAAGGAAGAATGTTAGGAATAGAACACTATATCCTTAATACGGATCCCAGTGACCTGGATGGGGAGATAATCGATACCTTTTTCGTGCAATATTACAAGGATACATTCTATATACCGGATGAGGTTATACTGCCTGCAGTGGGGGAAAAAAGACTTCTGGAAAGTTGGACAGAAGATAAGGCAAAGAGAAAAATAGGGATAAAGGTTCCAAAAAGGGGCGATAGATTCTCACTTGTAAAACTTGCGATAGAGAACGCCACACTTCATATAGAAGAGGAAACACCAGAAAGAACTCCTTATTCTCTCATTGAACTTGAGAAATATCTGCATCTTGAAACGCCTCCCAGACTCATAGAGGCATTTGATATATCAAATATTTTTGGTGAATATGCAGTTGGTTCAAAGGTTGCATTCAGGGACGGAAGGAAAGACAAATCATGTTATAGAAGATTTAGAATAAAAAGAGTAACTGGAATTGACGATCCGAAGATGATGGAGGAGGTTGTAGAGAGGAGGTTCAAAAAGGCCGATAAGGTTCCCGATCTGGTTATGGTCGATGGCGGGATTACACAGGTAAGAAGTGCATACCGGGCTATAAACAGAACCCTCTATAGGCCAATTCCTGTATTTGGTCTTGCGAAGAGGTTTGACGAACTGTATACAAAAGACGGCGCGGTGATAAGCATTCCAAAAACCTCATCCGCATTGAAGTTACTACAAAGAATAAGGGATGAGGCACACAGATTTGCAATAGAGTACCATAGAAAACTTCGGGATAGGACAGGGTCTATACTTGACGAAATAGAAGGTATCGGAAAGAAAAGAAGAGAACTTCTACTCAAACATTTTGGCTCGCTTGAAAGATTAAAAAAGGCGGGTCGTAAGGAGGTAGAGAGTATTTCAGGAATTGGAAGGGTATATGCGGAGAGGATATATAAATTCCTGAAGGAGGTTCAGACTTAAGACCACAGACCGAAGACAACAGACATAAAACCTTGTTCTTTAAAATATCATGCGAACATCGGCGGTGAAGTTAAAGCAGCAGTTACAATCTTACAAGGTTACCTTAGATAATGCGTTTATAAACCACAAAATCCGTGTGAACGAGATAATAAACATTCTTAAATCAAATATTAAAACTATCCTCGGGATCCGTATGGACAAATCAAAAATTTAAAAGAATGGCCAGAGGGTATCTAATATTTTTGCATTTTAATATGTCATTTTGATATTTGATATTTGATTTTTTATTTTTTAGTAAACCTCTGTGTTCATCCCTGCCTGCAGCAGGCAGGTGTGGTTAATGTATATCATGAAGTTAAAAGGTATGAAAAGGCATCTTATAGGCGTGTCGGGTGGTGCCAGGATAACAGGAAAGGTTGCAGAGCTTGCTCGCGAGGTCGGAAGAGAGATTGCGAAAATGGGAGCAATACTCGTATGTGGTGGATTATCAGGTGTAATGGAGTTCGCGGCAAAAGGGGCAAAGGAGAAAGGAGGAATCACTATCGGTATTCTGCCTGGTAACTCAAAAGATACAGCAAATCCTTACATAGATATACCCA
>JAYENM010000261.1:0-9891 GCA_034722095.1 Caldifarciminota bacterium
ATCTTTTGCACGGTTGCAGGGAAAGTACTGCCCCATCAGACTAATCTTTATATCAGGTGATACACTTTTTAAGAACTTGAGCACCCCCTTTGTATTTTCAATATGCGATGGTAATACAAGATGCCTCACAAATATACCTTTGACTGCAACGCCATTGTCAACTATAAAGTCTCCTACTTGTGAATGCATCTCACATATTGCCTTTCTGTTTACATTAATATATCCCCTTACCCCTGAATATTTAAAGGCAAGTTGCTCATCTGAATATTTTGCATCTGGAAGATATATATCTACAATACCACGCAGTAGCCTGAGGGTCTCGGGGGAATCGTAACCACCTGTATTGTAGACTATCGGGATGGAAAGACCCCTTTCTATTGCAATCTCGAGTGAAGCGAGAATTTGTGGAACATAGTGAGTCGGAGTAACGAGGTTTATATTGTGTGCTCCCTCATGTTCGAGCGAAAGCATATATTCTGCCAGTTTTTCTATACTTGTCTCGTTTCCAATTCTATGCTGTGATATAGGATAGTTCTGACAGAATACACAGGAAAGGCTACACCCTGTAAAGAATATAGTTCCGGACCCGCTTTTCCCTGATATTGGGGGTTCTTCGCCGAAGTGAAGGTTGTAACTTGAAATTGATGGGAGGAGCCCTCCGCCACAGACTCCCTTTTGGGTAAATCGGTCACTTTTGCATTTCCTACCGCAGAGGGTGCATCTTCTAAGGATGCTGTATCCTTCTTTTATCCTTTTGTGAAGTTCTTCCTTAAGGTTTAAATATCCAGGATAATTGACATTATTCATATCCTTCCAGTTTTACCACCTCTATTCCGCTTTCCTTAAAGAAGTCCTCTGCTTCTTTATCAGGATAACCCTCTTTGTATACTACTTTCTTTATTCCCGAGTTTATTATCATCTTGGCGCATATAAAACAGGGATGGTTTGTGACATACATTGTTGCTCCCTCCAACGATATTCCTGTTTTTGCTGCGTGTATTATGGCATTCTGTTCCGCATGTAAGCCTCTGCATAATTCGTGTCTTTCTCCAGAAGGCACTTTAAGTTTTTTACGCAGGCAGCCGACATCTTCACAGTGAGCAATACCTGTAGGTGCTCCGTTGTATCCAGTTGTAAGAATTCTTCTGTCCTTTACTACACACGCTCCCACATTTCTTCTGAGGCATGTGGACCTGGACGCCACAAGAGTTGCTATATCCATAAAATATTTATCCCAGGGAGGACGCATACATAGTAAAATCAAAAATCAAATATTAAAATTTGGAAATTGGAAATTCAGGAGCTTTTCGTAGTCTTTGTATATCGGAAAAGAAGAACAGAGATCACTTACTTCTTTTCTTATCTCTTTATATATTTCCTCACTATCTATGTTCATAAGTACCTTGTCTATAAATCTTACAATTCTTCTCATCTCGTCCTCTTTCATACCCCTTGTAGTGAGTGCAGGAGTCCCCACTCTTATACCACTAGCTATGTTAGGTTTTTCTGGGTCGTAGGGAATGGTATTCTTGTTTACTGTTATTCCTGCCTTATCAAGCGCCTCCTCTGCATCAATACCCTTTATGCCCTTTGGTCTCAGATCAACGAGCATGAGATGTGTATCGGTTCCTCCAGCAACGAGTCTGTATCCACATCTTGCAAATTCATCTGCCATTGCTGTTGCATTTGATAGTATCTGTTTCTGGTAGTCTTTGAATTCACGTTTAAGTGCCTCACCGAGACATACTGCCTTTCCTGCTATCGTATGCATATGCGGGCCGCCGGATAACCTTGGAAATACCCATTTATCAACCGCCTTTCTGTGCTCTTCCTTACACATAATCATACCACTTCTTGGTCCTCTCAGGGTTTTATGTGTGGTGGTTGTGACTACATCAGCATATGGTATAGGTGAGGGGTGGAGTCCCGCAGCAATCAGTCCTGCTATATGTGCTATATCTGCGACAAGATATGCACCAACATCGTCACATATCTCTCTGAATTTATCAAAGTAGAGCGTTCTTGGATACGCGCTCGCTCCCGCTACGATAATCTTTGGTTTTTCTTCCCTTGCGAGGTCAAGAAGCATTTTGTAATCAATCGTCTCGGTTTCCTTATCTACTTTATACCTTGTCACATTGAACCACTTTCCAGAGAAACTCACAGAGTGCCCGTGGGAGAGGTGACCTCCATGTGATAGTGTGAGTCCAAGCAGTTTATCCCCTGGTTCTGCAAGAGCAAAGTATGCTGCCATATTTGCCGGGACTCCTGAAAGTGGCTGAACGTTTGCATGGTCACACCCGAAGAGTTTCTTTGTCCTCTCTACTGCAATCCTTTCAACAACATCTACCCACTCACATCCTCCATAGTATCTTGCTCCGGGATAGCCCTCAGCATATTTATTTGTAAGAACAGAGCCCATTGCCTCCAGTACTGCGGGAGAGGTATAGTTTTCAGATGCAATGAGTTCAAGTTTTTCCTGTTGACGGCGCAGTTCACCTACAATTGCCTCCCAGACCTCTTTATCTTCCGATTTAAGCCACATAAAGCCCTCTCAAGTTGTAGGCACAAGTTGAATTTGTGCTGATTGACACGGTTTGTCATCGATATATAGGATTATATAACACAATTCCCAAAATGTCAAGAAAAAAAGATAATCAGACCGCAGATGAAAAGATAGTTATTAGATAATTGGGTCATTAGGTCATTGTGGGAGCGATTTTCTTGACTGCCGTCAGGCAGGCTAGTTGCGACAGGACTACAATCCACAATCTGAAATCTAAAACCTATAACCCAAGACCTGAAACCTGTAACCTTATTACCTTTGTGTTCTTTGTGGTAAACAAATCGTAACTCAAGGCTTTTTACCCTGTTATCAGCGGGGCAGCCTTGATTCAATCTGTAATCCAAAATCTGCGTCGAGGGAGAAATATCCAATCTTAAAGCCCTAATCGTTGTTATGATTCCAAGAAAAAACTTGCATTTTCAGATTTTTTGTGTTATAATAAATCTGCCCCGGCTTACACCCGTGGTGTCAGGTCACAGACTCGCATGAGAGTTGCCTTACGGCGACCTTCGGTATACCCTCCTGACACAAAACACTACTTATTACTCAGGAATAAATGGAGAGATATGAAGAAGCGTTGTGGTATTCGCAGGGAGGATAAAAATAAATGGGAGGCAAGAGTGCCTCTTGTTCCCTCTGATATAAGGGAACTTTTAAAGAAGGGAATAAAATTTTATATACAACCGTCAGATATTCGTGCATTCAAGGAGAAGGAGTTTGAAGAGGTTGGAGCCCATATAGAAGAAGATCTCTCTTCCTGTCCTGTTATATTTGGCGTTAAGGAGATGCCCGCGCAATTCTTCAAAAAAGGAAGAACATACATATTCTTTGCCCATGTCATAAAAGGACAAGAGTATAACATGCCAATGCTTAAAAGGATGATGGAACTTGAGTGCAATTTAATTGACTATGAGAGGATTATAGATGAGAATGGCAAACGGCTTGTCTTTTTTGGGAGGTTTGCAGGACTTGCAGGAATAATTGATACACTCTGGGCATTCGGACAGAGACTCTTGTTTAAGGGTGTTAAAAATCCATTCAGCGAGATAAAGAAAACTCACGAATATAGCAGTTTAAAGGAGATAAAAAGGGCAATCACAAATATCGGACATAAAATAGCAATAGACGGACTTTCCCCGTCCGTTAGTCCCTGTATTATTGGCATTGCAGGTTATGGAAATGTGTCAAGGGGTGTCCAGGAGATACTCAACCTCTTACCAATAGAAGAAATCTCACCCCTGGAGATTGAAAGGATAACTGATAAGAGAAAACAGTTGTACAAGGTGGTCTTTAAAGAAGAAGATATGGTTAAACCTGTCTCTGCAGATGGTATATTTGATCTAAACGATTATTATAATTACCCAGAAAAATACAGGTCAAAATTTCACAAGCACTTACCATATCTCTCAATACTGATGAACTGCATATATTGGACTCCAAAATACCCAAGACTTGTCACAAAGGGCGATATTAGGCGTCTTTTCACTGACAAAAACCCAAGATTGAAGGTTATAGGTGATATATCTTGTGACATTGAAGGTTCCATTGAGGCAACCTTACATACGACCGATCCAGCCAAACCTGTCTTTACATATGATCCTCAAAGAGAAACCGCCATCCCCGGATTTAAGGGAGATGGCATTGTTGTAATGGCAATTGACAACCTTCCATGTGAACTTCCAAGGGAATCATCAGAGAGTTTCAGCAAGGTGGTAAAGAGATTTGTTCCAGCAATTGTGTCGGCAGATTACGGGGTAAATCTTGACGAGATTGAGCTTCCCGCTGAAATAAAGAAGGCACTAATTCTTCACAAGGGGAAGTTGACTCCGGACTATAAGTACCTTGAGCAGTTTGTGGGAAAGTAACCACAGATAAACGCAGATAGACGCAGAATAGGATGAGAGATGGGTGATTAGGATAATGGGGGATTGGGTCATTAGGTTATTAGGTCATTGTGGGAGCGACCACCGCTTTTAGCGGGATCCCGCCAGAGGCGGAACTTTCTAGTCACGACAAGATTACAATCTTGGTGTTCTTTGTGTCCTTTATGGTAAAAAATACTATAATCTGTAATCTAATCTTTGTGCCTTTGTGGTGAGCAATCTCGTAGGGGCGAATTGCTATTCGCCTACAATCTGTATTCTCTTTGTGGTTAAATTTTAATTTTGGAGGAGATATGAAAAATACACTTGTATTTGGAGCAGGGCTTGTTGCCGGGCCTCTTGTAAAGTATCTGCTTGATAACGGGATAAGGGTTACAGTTGCATCCAGAACACTGCGAAAGGCAGAGAAACTCGTAGAGGGGTATAAGAAAGGAATAGCAAAAGAGTTCAACATAGAAAAAGATAACCCTATCCCGCTTATAAATGATGCGGATCTCGTTATAAGTCTTCTGCCATATGTCTATCACGCAAAAATTGCAGAGATATGTATAAACTTGAAGAAAAATATGGTCACTACCTCTTATGTGAGCGAAAAGATGGAAATGCTGGATGAAGAAGCAAAAAAGACAGGTGTAATAATATTAAACGAAGTCGGACTTGACCCCGGGATAGACCATATGTCTGCAATGGAAATAATAGACGGAGTAAAAGCAAAAGGTGGCAGGGTCAAGGGTTTCCATTCATACTGTGGTGGACTTCCCGCTCCTGAGGCAAATACAAATCCCTGGGGATACAAGTTTTCATGGAGTCCAAGGGGTGTTGTGCTTGCAGCAAAAAACAATGCAAGGTATCTAAAAGGTGGAAAAGAGATAAAGGTGCCAAATAGTGAACTGTTCAAGCATTACTGGACAATAGACATAGAAAACCTTGGAAAATTTGAGGCATACCCAAATAGAGATTCTATTCCCTATATAGAAAAATACGGTATAACAGGAATAGAGGATATGTATAGAGGAACCCTGCGTAATATAGGATGGTGTGAAACCTGGTATTGTATAAGGAAACTCGGACTTTTAAGCGAAGAGAAGAAGGATTTTCATCAAATGACATATAAGGAATTTATGGCGTCACTCATCGGACATAAAAATATTTCATCTATTAAGGGTGCTCTTGCCAGATTTCTTGGCATAAACGAGAACTCGGATATCATTGGAAGATTCCAGTGGCTTGGATTTATCAGTGACGAGAAAATCCCAGAGGATGAAATGTCACCTCAGGATATACTGGCAAACAAACTAAATGAGAAACTTCAGTATGAAGAAGGGGAAAGGGATATGATTATCTTAAGACATGAGTTCGATATAGAGTACAGGTCTCAAGACGAGAAGATAATATCAACACTTGTGGATTATGGAATTCCCTATGGTTTTTCATCTATGTCAAGGACAGTTGGTCTGCCAGCAGCAATCTCGTCAAAGTTAATTCTGGATGGCAGTATAGACATAAAAGGTGTCCATATCCCTATCATAGAAGAGATATATAAGCCAGTGCTTGAAGAACTTAAGAAAGAAGGAATAAAATTTGAGGAGAAACATTTTGAACCACAGAGTTCACAGAGGTAATATTAAATATTTTAAACAGCTTTGTAGGGACAGGGCTTGTCCCTGGCCGGTAACTTTTTAATTTTACCACGGGGGTGTAGATGAAACCTATCAGACATCTTTCAGAGATAGCCGATGCATGCAAGGCAAGACCAAAACGCACGCTCTCTGTTGCATACGGCGAAGATCCTCATACCATCGAGGCAATTGCGAAAGCGGTTAATGAAAATATAGTGGATGCGATAATAACGGGCAGTAAGGAGAGGATAGAAAAGGTTGCAAAGGATAAGGGAATTGATCCTTTCGTATTTACAATCATAGATATACCCGATGAGGTATCTGCTGCAAGAGAGGCAGTGCGGCTGGTAAGGAGCGAGAAGGCACACTTTCTTATGAAAGGGTTATGTGGAACTTCTACATATATGAGGGCTATATTGAATAAGGAAGAAGGACTGATGCAAGAGGGGGCATTGCTCTCTCATGTTGGGGTTATAGAGATTTCTACTTATCCAAAACTGCTCATACTCTCTGATGTAGCAGTATTGCTTGCTCCTACACTAAAGGAAAAGGTGAAGATGATAGAGTATTGCACAAAGATATCCCACAGACTTGGTATTGAAACTCCAAAGGCAGCAATAATCTGCGCGGTTGAAAAGGTAAACCCGAAGATGCAGGCAACCCTTGATGCTGCAATTCTCTCAAAGATGGCAGATAGGGGACAGATAAAGGGTGTGATAGTTGATGGTCCACTTGCTCTTGATGTTGCCGTGTCAAAAGAATGTGCGGAAATCAAGCATCTCAAAAGTGATGTAGCAGGCGATGCAGATATATTTATTCTGCCCGAGATAGAGACCGCAAATGTGTTCTATAAATCACTTACACAACTCGCAAATGGCAAACTTGCAGCAATCGTGACAGGGGCAACCTGTCCCTGTGTGTTAACTTCAAGGGGAGATACAGACGAATCTAAGTTTTTCTCAATAGCACTCGCTGCCCTTATGTCGTAGAAAATAGTCATTGGTCATTAGGCCAATAAAAAACCTCAATTATCAATTAGCAATTAGCAATGTAAAGTTAGCAATTAGCATTTGTCGCCTATTTATTAGGTAATTAAAATCTAAAATCTGTATCTTAAATCTTCTAATCTTTCAATTTCGAATTTATTTTCCAATCTTAGTGTTCTTTGTGACCTTTGTGGTAAACAATCCCGTAGGGGCAAATTGCCATTTGCCCACAACCTACAATCTAAAATCTGATCTTTTTGTCTTAGTGCCTTTGTGGTTATAAAAATATGCGAACGGTAGCACTTTTCTCTGGAGGACTGGATAGTATTTTATCTGTTAGACTTGTGCAATTACAGAATATAGATGTGTACGGAGTTTACATTCTCACTCCATTTAACCCTCATAGCATAAAAAAAGCAGAGAGCGCCGCAGATTACCTCAAAATCCCACTCAAGATAATTCATACAGGAGATGATTATATTGATCTCATCCTATCACCAAAATACGGATATGGCAAGAATATGAATCCCTGCATAGACTGCAAGATTTTTATGTATAGGAAAGCCAGAGAATACTGCAAAGAGATTAGAGCTGATTTTTTTATAACAGGTGAGGTAGTTGGAGAAAGACCGATGTCTCAGAGTAAGGCTGTTCTCCTGCTTATGGAAAAGGATACTGGATGCAAGGGAATGGTTCTAAGGCCACTATCTGCAAAATTGCTTCCTCCAACAAAGGCAGAAGAAAATAAGATTATTGACAGAACGAAGTTGTGTAATATCAGCGGAAGGTCAAGGAAGCCTCATATGGAACTTGCAGATCTTCTTGGTATAGACCTTATCCCAACCCCTGCTGGTGGTTGTCTTCTCACAGACCCTGTATTTTCAATAAGACTCAAAGAATCCATAGAACATAAAGAGATATTACCTCGATTGATGGAACTTCTTTCTATAGGAAGGCATTTTAGATTACCATCTGGAGAAAAACTTGTGATAAACCGCACAGAAGAGGAGAAAGAAAAACTGAGTGAATTCGTAACCCCTGAAGATACTCTGTTTAAAGCCGGTAACATTGCAGGGCTCCTGATAAATGGAGGAAACTTAGAACCAGCAGCGGCAATAGTGGCGAAGTATGCACATATGGATAAGGTGCATTATAAAAGAGACAAAGAGGAAGGTTGGCTGGCTCCCAAGGTAGGAGACAATGCCTTACTCTCTAAATATAGAGTAGAGTGAATAAACATATGTGAAACGATATATTTATTCTCCTATATACTTTGTAGGTTCATTACTGTATTACCTTGCTGCTTTGTCCTTTGGATCCTCTGATTTAATAAAATGGACACGCTAACAAAGAGAGTTTGGTTTGTGGGTTAAGAAAAATTGCATCGGCAAGAATTATGTAGGGCAAACCTTTAGGTTTGCTCTATCGCAAGGCTAAAGCCTTGCCCTACAGGTTTGTGTTAATCTGCGTCCAATTTTTTCCTTGACTTTTTAACAAATATAGGGTATAATACCTTATACATCAGATGGTGCTTATTCTACTGTAATTGAAATTAATATGGAGGGATTATGGACGAAGCCAAAATAAAAGGTGTTATAGCGAAGATAAAACCTGCGCTCCAGAGGGATGGAGGAGATATACAATTTGTCTCTTTTGATGGGGAAACGGTCAAAGTGAGACTGACAGGTGCCTGTGTAGGTTGTCCTATGGCGGGCATTACAATAAAGAATACTGTTGAGAGAATGATAAAGCAGGAGATTCCTCAGGTTAAAAAAGTATTAGCAGTATAAAGGGGGTGTAGCTCAGATGGGAGAGCGCTAGAATCGCACTCTAGAGGTCAGGGGTTCGAATCCCCTCACCTCCAAATTTGTTTAGACGCAGATTAACGCAGATATGTTAAAGTTATTGAGTTGTTAGGTCATTAAGTTATTAAAAGACTGATTGCCCAATGATACAAATAGCCAATGACCCAATAACCATTTATAGAGATCCTCTTATCATTAACCCGCCGAATCCCTGTCAAAATTTTTCCCTTGACAAAACCACGAATTTCTGTTTAACAGGGATTTTAAGAGATTAAAAGAGTTTTTTTATTTCTTATCTACCTGTCAGTAGACAGGTTTTTTATCTCCTAAGTTCTCTTTTAATCCCTGTCAAAATTTTCCCTGTTACGGGACACAATTAAAATTTTTCCCTTGACAAAACCACAGTTTTATGCTATATTATAGTAAGAAGTTATTTAACCTGGAGGCCTTATGACAACATATATACTTATGACAAAGCTCTCTCCCGAAATCACGAAGAGAATGAAGGAGAGAGCGAAGATAGGGGAGCGATGGAGAAGAATTGTAAAGGAGAAATGTCCGGAGGTCAAGTTTATTTCTCATTATGCGCTTCTTGGTCCGTATGACTTCCTGGATATATACGAAGCACCAAATGAAGAAGTAGCAGCGAAGGTATCTATGATATCCCTCTCACTTGGAGCAGTGAAAGCAGAAAGCTGGACGGCAATACCATATCATAGATTTGTAGAACTCACAGAAGAAATATAAAGAGGGAAAGTGGTATAATGTGATAGGAATGAGTGAAACCAGAGGCAATAGAAATTTGTGCATTGCTGCAGTTGTGAGGTCAAGGTCCGATAACCCCGCATAGGTCCAAAGCATCGGACTCCGTCGGAGCGCAAGCCTTTTAGTTACGAAGAACAAATTTCTTCTATAGGGATGTATATCCGACACTGTCAGATACAAACGAGATAGGCTAAATGGCTCTGGTTGCGACATCGAGCCTTTATCTTCGGTTCAAACAATAACAAGATATAACGATACGGCGTGAAA
>JAYENM010000262.1:0-1928 GCA_034722095.1 Caldifarciminota bacterium
TCAGTACGCTCGTTTCAAGATAATTGAGGTCAAAGGGTTTGACGACAAAATCGCAGGCACCTTCTTTCAAAATATTTCTGGCAATCTCAAGGTCAGCATAACCGGTTATTATAATCACTGGAATATCCTTATTAATCTCCTTTATCTTAAGTAGAACTTCCCTTCCGTCCATATCGGGCAGTCTTAAATCAAGGAGCACAACATTCGGAATATCCTCCTGCACCTTTAAGATTGCCTCTTTTCCTGTTGCAGCGTCTCTTATATCGGTATATCCTTTTTTCTTGAAAAACTTTAAAAGAAGATTCTATACACTCTGGTCATCATCCACAATGAGTATTTTTGCTTTCTTGCCTATTTTCCCCTCCTTAATCATCTTTCACCTTCCTCCTTAACAACCCTTCTTATATGTAATATCGGTGTCTCGATAAGGTCCCTTGTCTGAGGTTGAGAAAACCGCTCACCCGTGGGACTAGAAATCACCTCGATAAGCGGTCTCATAGGAAAACCAAATCTTGGTCTTATAACCCTGCCAATCTCCCCATTGTTCAGCTCCACACATGTTCCCACAGGATATATCCCAACGACCTCTATCAGTGTCTTCAGTATATCTGCATCAAATGGAAGATTATTCTTTTCTAATAGGCGCATTAAAGCTTTATGGGGATGAACACGCCTTTCACTATATGGAGAGAGAATCAAAGAACAGTATGTATCTGCAACGATGAGTATTCTGGTTTCTAATTCTATACCCTCACTAACCTTCTCTGTTGGATAATCTTCCGGCCCCATTCTTTTGTGATGTTCCCCCACGATTTTCTTTATCCTGGATGTCATTCCTGATACCAGGTCAAGTTTTTCTACACTCTTTATATACTCCCCCTTCATCTGGGCAAATTTATCCTTATCCCTTAATACATCATCTTCTAATTTTAGACTTCTTCCAATGCAATGAAACAGGGAAGCAACCTCTAATTCCTCAAGAGATGGCCCTGGCAATCTCCGTGAAATCCCAATACAAACGGCAATAATGGAAACACTGACTGAATGTATGGAAATGAAGGGGGAAGAAGGTGGTCTATGAGCAAGGACTACCATCTCAGGCCCTTGCGTCTTAAGAATAAATATAAATTCGCTCAATATAGATTCTGGTGAAGGGACACCCTTTCCTTTTGCCAGTAGTGTATATGCATTCTCAATATATTTTAAAGTATTCTCATATACAACCTCTGGCGATTTTATCTTCTCATCCCCGACCGATCTCCCTCCCTGCACTATTTTCCGGAACTCTGGCATACAACCTCCTCGACAATCTTTTTATCTATTTTCTCCTCCTTCTCATAGAACCCGAAAAGAAGGGCAAGGTCGCATATCGTATTTATCCTTCTTGGGATTCCACTTGACTGCTCATAAACAAGGTTGAGTGCATCCTCTGTAAATAGCTGTTCCTTTACCCCCGCAACTGTCAATCTAAATAGAACATAGTCGCGGGTTTCCTCACCTGTAAGCCCTGTCAGAAAATATCGTAAGAATATTCTCTGTTTGAACTGTTTTATATCCTCCATGATAGAATCAAGCTCAGGCTGTCCAGACAGAAAGAGGGTTAGAAGGAATTTCTTCTCATAATGTAGATTTAAAAGCATTCTTAACTCCTCAATGACTCTTCTACTCTTCAGGTTATGCGCCTCATCAACGATAATAACCGCATTTTTTCCCTCTTTCGCATAGGAGAGAAGAACCTTCTCCAGAGAATGCAATATATCTACTTTGTCACCCCTTGGTTTTTTCCCTTCCAGTCTGTATGTAATTTCCCTTAGTATTCCAACGTTACCAAACGAGGAATTTGGCAGCATAACTGCTTTTCTTTCAGACCTTGTAAGCTCTGTTATAAGTGTATCCATCACAAATGTTTTCCCTGTCCCATATCCACC
>JAYENM010000263.1:0-9848 GCA_034722095.1 Caldifarciminota bacterium
AGAGAAGCCGCAGGATCCTGAACTCGTTTTCCTTGGCATAGTAGTATGAAATTACAGGTTCAACACCAAATGTTAGAAATCTCGTAATCTTCAAAAATTCAAGAAATGTATCATCACATAACTTCTCCAGTTTCAGAAATGAATTCTTCTCAAATATTGCAGGCACAGCCTCGCTTAAGATGTGAGAGTAAGGAGTAAATCTAAATCTCTCCCATAAATTCTCTTCTGCCTCGTCATAGGCATTTAGAAATTCATTACAGGAGATAAAACCGCCCTCAATTAATCCTCTGGAAAACTTTCTCTTTTCTGTTTTTGCCCACTTTGCCCTTGTAAGTGTCTTTATGTTGGTAAGATCTATATCTATCTTATAGAGTGCACAAAGAAAGAAACTACCCGATTCAAAGGTTTTCTCTCTTTGATAGGCAAAGTAACTTTGATCTATGATTATGTCCAGCATACTGGGATCCCTATCTATATAGTAAGCTTCTATAGCCTTCTCAATCCCTTTTTCATACTGAGATGGAAGTCTTGAATATAACTCCTTTCTGAATATATTCATAACTTCTGAAGTAGGTATATTTCCGTATGGAGAGAGAGTTTCTGGTTCTCTCTCGGTAATCTTTGCCTTGAGGCTTATTTTTATATTATAATTATCAAATCTTGCCTTTAAAAACTGGATTACAGGGGAATCCAAAACCAGTTTATTCATGAGGTAGAAGAGCGCATCTCTTCCACTCTTTATAATAATCTCATAGTCATATGGGGAAGATGGAAGAAAGGGGGCATAGTCCGTATCCTCGAGAGATCTTAACAATTCTTCGGAAGAGAGTCCTATAAGTCCTGAAACTTTTTGAGAAGAGAGAAGCTTTGTCTCAAGCGCTCTTATTCTCGCCACAGCATAAACATATCTCTCATCTTCACTCTCAATATGGGGAAATTTAACTACCATACTAACTGGATAAATGCACCAGTTACCCTTGTTCATTCATCTAACACCTATCACATTTTTATCCCGAGGAATGCATCCTGCCCTGTGGAAGTAAAGCTATTCAACAGGGCCTGCCCCGTGGGGTGCGTTTTGCCCCGTGCAGTAAGCAATTTACTTTATGGGGAGCTATCCCATCTGGGTAACTATTCCACTGGGACCACATTTCACTTATCACCTACCTATCGCGACCAGGAGGTCGCTCCTACCACCTAACATCCACCACCCTACTTCTCCTTAAACAATATATCTACTAATGTAACTTCTAATAACTCTTTTTTCTCTCTGATTATCGTTTCGATCGAGGCATCTATCCGTGTTTTTTCGCTCTTCAGAACAAATCCTCCCTTTATTGGAATCCTCTCATCTGATAGTTTGAGATGCCAGTTTTTATCTTTGTTCAACTTATCAATAAATTCTTTGGTAATAAATTTTTCATCCTTACCAACAAGAACTTCTTCTCTTCCTGACTCAACGCTCATCTTGAAAAGGGATTCGATAAGTTTATGATACCTGTCACCTTTTAGAATCTCGGCTCGGACCTCTTTGAATAACTTACTCATTAGATTATGTTTGTATTCGAGTAAGGCTTTCCTTTGCTCAACCTCTTTTAAGCTTATCCATCTTTCGTATTCCCTCTCCTCTCTCTCCTTCATCTTTTTGTCAGTTTCCTCTGTAAGTTTCTTCATCTCTCTTTCCGTTTCTTCCTCTATCTCCTTTCTCTTCTTCTCTGCCTCTTTGATAATTTTAGCACCCTCCTTTTTTGCATCATCCAGTATCTTTTGTGAGACTTTGTCCATTGAATCTCCCTTTGGAATTATAAAATCTTCAAAAACTTAACCACAGAGAGCAGTTTGCGAAAAGCGAAGAGTGAAAAATCATCTATCCCTTCTCTCTCATCTCTCCTTTTTCTTCCTCTTTCTCCCCACTGAGACATCCTATAAGACCAATTTTTTTATCCCATTTTCAACCTCTTCACATTGATATTTATCAGCTAAAAAAGAATCTCTTTCAATCTCTTAAGATCCCTGTGAAATTATCTAAGTCATTATCTGGTTTCACCCTGTTATTGAAATTACGAAATCTTCACCTTGTTACCGCATCATCCATCCACCTTATATTTTTATTCCTATAAATATGATGAGAAAGGATACAACCAGACCAAGAACGGCATATGTCTCAACCATAACACCGTATATAACCGCTCTCATAGCAGCATCCGGTTGCTTCGCTGCCATCTCAACCCCTGATGCACATACTTTCCCCTGGTGAATACCAGATGTGAAACCCGCAATTGCACAGGGCAGTGATGCGAGCAGAATTTGAAGTCCCTGTACAGTAGTCGGCAGTAAAGGCGTTCCACCAAGAAGCCCGAGTTTCAGGACTATGATTATTGCAATGATAAAACCATAGAACCCCTGTGTGGATGGAAGAACAGCAAGCAAAAATATCTTTCCGAATTTATCGGGGTCTTCAGTCAATACCCCTGTTGCACTCCTTCCAACTATACCAAGCCCTATTGCAGAGCCACATCCCCCCATAAATGATGCTATGGCTGCCCCTGCTATTGCAAACATCAATCCAAGCTGTTCAACTCCCATAATTCCCCCATAGTAAAATCACACATTCCTACCTAACAGCAGGCAGAAAATACTAAAATTAGGCATTTAAATCAAGGCTTTACCAGATTTCTCTTCCGCAGAGAGTCACTGAGAATCTGGCAAATAACTCCTCAATCTCTTCCCAACCCCTTCTACCTACCTCAACACCAACTGATAACTCACCCAATCCATCCGGATAAAGAAAACTTGTCCCCGCACTTCCCCCCACTTCCCATACATTCCTGTAATACCAGGAACGAGAAAAAAGTCCTCCTCTTATGGTTGTAGAACCGCGTGTGTGACACATCCCCAACCCCAAATTTGTACTGGTTGAAAAATCAGTATCTATATTCTTCCACATTCCAATATTGAGATTAGCGCCTATTTTCCAATCCGAATCTATATTATATAAAAAGGAGGTAGAAAATCGTGGCGCAAGCATGGCAGAGTTAAGGTATTTGGAATAATCCAGCGATACAACCATCCTTTTAGTCCTGTAATTAAATTGTGCCTTAAATCCGTATCCCGAAGATAGAGTAATAAGGGTATCAATTGTATTATTGTAATCAGGTGACATGAAATTTATTTCCCATATCTCTTCTATCCTTCCAAATGAGAAGAGGCTCCCGATACCGAGACTAAAACGGGGAAATCCTTTATATAAAGAAACGGACGATTCCTGTATTCCTCCCCTGCCGGTTATTTTTCTATCGTATACAATATCTCCTAACGGGTTACCTTTTGACTCTATAGAAAAATTGGGTGAAAGGATGTTTGACAGAGACAAAGTTATGCCAAATCGGTTGGGCAAATGCAGGAAGTAATCCACTCCATATAAATAAAAGGACTGCTCGTCTTTTACATTATTTTTATCCTTTATACTGATAATATCGTAGAGAAAGGTCGCCTTGAAGGTGTGACTCTCTGGCACTGAAAATATTCTCACCCCTCCCATTCCCCTCTCGCCCGCATCTCCAAAGTTCATGTACTCCCCAAATCCCATTGAGGAAAACACAGAAGCGTAAGAGATAATTGGGATGATTAAAGAAAGCAATAAGATTCTTGTAGAACCTTTCATATCCTTTCTCCTGGCTTTTTGGTATAAACTACCTCAAGCATAATGTCTTTACCTATATTTGCAGTAAAAAGTTTTCCTTCTTTGCCTTCAAGTACAATAAACCTATTTTCGTCAGTAATCCATTCGTCTATGAACTCTGTTATCTCTATCTCCACTGTGTCTCCCTCTATTCTATATGGAATGGAGGGAACGTCCTTATATCTCACACAGAGTTCAGGGTCGGGCCCAAAGAAATTATTTATGGGTAGGTATAATACTGCACTATTTATTGCAGAAATTCCAGTAAAATCAATCAGGGAATCGGATAGAGAGATAGTGTCTTTCCATACACAGGAACCAGATGCTATAAAGATTATTCCAGCAGTATCACACTCAACAACAGTATCAACAAACACATCTTTAATGGGTTCTACAGTTTCAAGTAACGGGCCCCTGAACAGCTCGAGAACAGGTGGATTTCCTGAATTGCTTGAGTAGAACTTATTGGTCTCTCCATCCGAACAGATTGCAACATTTATGGTGTCTGTGAGCGTTATCTCTTTTAGAGAAAATCTGCAAAAAACCTCATCTGAGATAGTGTCTTCTGTCCAGACAGGCGAATGAGAAAGGATATCTCCAAGATGTGAATCAACATAACTCCAGTTAATAACGCTATCTTCCCAAAATTCTCCCGAAAACTGCCTTAAATATAATCCCTCCGCTCCTATACCTTCAGCAGAAAACACGAAGAGCACGCTGTCGTACGTTGTTTTAGTGAGTGGTCTTTCAAACGAGAGAAGGGTCATTGATTTAAGATTCGTCTCGTTGCCAGCATAAAGAAAATCAAAAGACCCTGTGGGTAAGAACCCTGAAAATTTATTGTGTACGAAATGAACAAGTGTATCGCATACAACATCACCCATTCTTTCGTCTATAAAATCTCCGCCAACAGGGTCATTCTTGTTACAAGAGACAAATGCCAGCATAACAGATATCAACAAAATCGAGATTGCGATTCTTTTGCCCTGTGTTAAGCTCCATTCTGGCACGAGATATAATCTTTGATTTTTGATTTTTGTTTTTTGATTTTTTCTATGGTATGGGATCATATCCTCCTCTGCTAAAAGGATTACATCTCAGAACTCTTCGTATCCCAAGTGCTATTCCCTTAAAAACACCATATTTTAATATTGCCCCCTTCGTATATTCAGAACAGGTGGGATAGAATCGGCAACTCGGTGGGAACAGTGGGGAAACTATCTTCTGATAGATAGTTAGAAGGATGATAAAGAAAATTCTCATACGCACAACCTCTTTCTTCCCTTTGCTCTTCTTCTATTAAGTATAGTTCTGCCATCTTTTGTCGACATTCTTTTTCTAAACCCATGTTTGTGATGGCGCTTGATCTTAGATGGTTGATAAGTCCTCTTCGGCATTTGAACCCCCTGTTATCAGTTATCAGTAATCAGTTATCGGTGATCAATTGTCTAAAATCTGCAATCCATAAATGGTCTTTGGTCTGCTTGCCCCGTTGGCGCGAATCGACCTTACGGGGTGGTCTGTCATCTGTTGTCTTTCTCCATCTAACCAACTAACAAACTTACCAACTCTTCCCCCTTCTCTCTTCCCTCTTCTCTCTTCTCTCTTCCCTCTTCCCTCCTCCCTCTTCGCAGAATACCCCCAGTCCGACTCGAACGGACAACCTACTGGTTCGTAGCCAGTTGCTCTATCCAGTTGAGCTATGGGGGCAAGAAAGCGTCTTAGCGTCCAAAGACAGTCATTAAGTCATTACGTAATTGGGTCATTGGTCATTCGTCATTAGTAATATATCCTTTTACCTTTATCCTTTAACCTTTTTCCTTGTCGATCTCTACGCCGCCTGGGAATCGAACCCAGAACCCACGGATTAAGAGTCCGTTGCTCTACCTGGTTGAGCCAGCGGCGCGTTAGAAATATTTATCTTAACAGCTTTTTGCTGTGGTCAGTATGTAATTCAACTCTGTTATTATAACACGAACTGCCATAAATGTCAAGAAAAAAATAATCACGAGAAAATGCTTTTTAGCCTTTTAGCATTTTTCTGGGTAATTCCCTTTTCAAAATGACAAGGGGTTATTTTTATCTGACAAAATTCTATACAAGCTATTATGTGGTTTATCGTACTTATGTGTCTCGGCGAGTTTGAAGGTGAATAATATAGTAACGATATCTGTTTATAGGACACTTTTTTAGAGAGCTCTCAAAAAACTTGACAAATTTAGATTTTTAGTTTATACTATAATCACTATCAGCACTGTTAAAAACTTGACAAGTAGAAGAAATTGGTGTATGATATAATAACCAGGAAACTTCAGGAAGGGGGTAATATGAATGCCAAAAAGGTAGGAAACTTAATGAAATGGTTATTCGCTATACCATTTTTTTTCTCGGTCTCGGTTTTTGGGGGTATCACCGGTAAGGTCGTGGGATATGTGGTGGATGCCAGGATAGGTAAACCACTTCCAGGAGCAAATATCATCGTGGAGGGAACCCAACTGGGAGCAGCAACGGATACAGATGGTTACTATTTCATAATTGGAGTAACGCCCGGTGACTATAAGGTTAAGTCAACCATGATGGGTTATGAACCTATGATAAAGGAAGGTGTGAGTGTAAGTGCAGATCTTACCGTGAGGGTTGATTTTCACCTGCAAGAGACTGTAATAGAGACCGACGGTATCACGGTTACTGCTGAAAGATCACTCATACAGAAGGATATAACAGGAAGTATGGAAACGGTAGACAGACGAGATATGAAAAAGGTACCGGTGACAGACCTGAGTGAGGCGATAAATCTTCAAACTGGGGTCTTTTTTGATCCCGCACCCGTTGAGGGAGGATTGAGGGGTAGTGGAAGAGGAGAGGCGAGGTCTCATATTCGTGGCGGTGATTGGGATGAGGTCGTATGGTATGTGGATGGCGTCAGAACAGCAGCTATCTCAGAGGCAAGGGCGGATATGGGACTATCCTATACCCAATATAATATCGACATGATAAAGCAGATTCAGCTTCTCACTGGTGGCTTTAATGCAGAATATGGCAATGCCCAGTCCGGGGTGGTAAATGTAATTATGAAGGAGGGTGGAGATAACTACACAGGTTCTGTGGAATACATCTACGGACCTCCTCAACAAAAGCACTTCGGAAACTACCTTTATGACCCGAAGGCTCAGAAGGAATTTCTTGACCATACACTTCCAGATGGGACCGTAGACACACTCTGGCTCACAGATAAGAGGAAGAAGAACATATACGACTATACAGATATACCGAGTAGTGAGGTGCGATTCACTCTTGGTGGTCCCTTTCGAGGGATTCCCAAAATGAACTTCTTCCTATCGGGTAGGTCAAAGAAAGAAGCGTATGCCCTTCCACACCCAAGGGATACCCGTGACCTTTATAATATCTCTCTTAATATAACCTGGCCCATTAGAGTCAATAAAAAACTGAAGGCATCAGGATTTTTAAGTTGTGAGATCCACTCAAGTATGATGGAACAGGAACTTCCCCTTCAGGCAAAATATTACAGGGGATATGGAACCATCTTCAACAATGATGTTTACTATCTTGCTTTTGATTGGACACATATGGTGAATCCAAAATTATTTTATAACATAAAGCTGGGGAGATACTATTTGAAACAGAAGGAATTCCCGGGCGAATACAGGGCTGTCAAGGACGACACCACGGTAACAGGTACATACGATATATGGGGTGACTGTTACAGGTATCCTGGCTTCGACGAAGAACCCTTTGCAGGATGGGGCAAGACTGTTCTCTCCCGGAATGAGATGAGTGATTATTCACTCCATACAAATCTGAACTGGCAGGTAACAAAGACCCATTTCCTGAAGGCTGGATTTGAATCCTGGTACAATCTCTATGATGAAAAACAGTGGACATTCTCCTCTGAGAAGGATACTGTAAACCCGGAGGCTGACTTTCTCCATAGAGGTCTAAACGAGGCATCGCATCCTATAGAAGTAGCACTGTATATTCAGGACAAAATGGAATTCGAGGGCTTTATTGCAAATATGGGGCTCCGATTTGACTACTTCGATGGAAATAAAGAATGGTTTGACATACCCGATACCTGCCATCCAATGCTAAATCCTTACTATAACCCAGATCTGGACCCAGAGCCAGATTCTTCCGGTTTCATTGATGCAAATGGAGAGTATAAGTTTGACTATACCCGATGGCCCAGGAAAAAGTTCAAACCATTCTGGTATCTAAACCCGAGGATTGGTGTATCCTACCCCTGGACAGAGAATACGATGGTATTTATAAACTACGGTCACTTCTTCCAGAAGCCGTCCTATTCCTGGATGTATCCATTTCTCTACTACCGTCCACAAAAGACGACCCTGAATGACAGGGAATCCTGGCCCAGACCCACTATGTTCACCTTGGAACCCCTCAAACCCGAAAAGGCACAGGTGTTCGAATTCGGGTTCAACCACAACTTCCGGAATCTTGCCTTCTTTTCCTTCAGATTTTACTATAAAGACCAATTCGATCAGACTTCAGCCTGGAGGCAATTCGGAGATAATGCTGTTAAAATTCAGGACCCGAGACTTGGAGATAATTGGGATTGGGGAGGTTTTGGCCTTTCGACTTACTGGTCAGGAGACTATAGCGATTCGAGGGGTATTGAGGTTAATATGAAAACCTTTATGAGTGAAAATATCTCCCTGGATATCAAATACAGTTATTCGAAGGTCACGGAGGGCAGGTCAACACCCACTGCGGTCAAGATATACAGTGATGAAACAAAAGAATTTATCTGGGAGACAGGTGAAAAAGGAGGCCATTTTGCATTCGACTACGAAAGGAGCCACTCGAGACCGCATATATTTAGAACCAATTTGTATCTTAAGACACCCAATAAATGGAGAGGTATCAAATTGATAAGTCCCCTACTTGCAGGTTGTGATGCAAGTATCCTCTACAGATATGCGAGTGGACGTGCATTTACCTATGTAAAGACAGGTGACCCGCCAGGTACCTATGATAACTACAGGTATCCAGCTGAACAGAATGTGGACCTGAAGGCCTCAAAAAATCTGAGCTTTGGTTCTGTATCTTCCTCGCTTTGGTTAAAAGTGACAAATCTATTTAACAGGAAGAATTTAAGGAATTTTGTATGTCTTACCCATAGAGAGGCAGAATTAATGGGAGACGAGTATCTTACTTTCTATAATGATGCAGCGAAGAAGTATATAGAGGAAGGCGAAGTAACTACGGTCGATATTTGGGGTTATGATATGAGTTTCAGAACATACGGTCCACCGAGATATATTGAGGGAGGGATAAGGTTCAATTTTTAATGCTACTTGATTAAATAGTTCTCGGTGAGAAATAGGTAAAATACCATAAGGAGTTAATTCTTTAGAATTTTATAACCTTAATCTATATAAAAGGCTGAAGCCTTAACTCCGTTTGTAGAGATTTCTTCACCGATAACCAATCAACTGGGGGAATTATGAAGAGGCTCATTTTTATCTTGCTTCTCTTTTTTGGAAGTGTAGTCACAGGTAACGACTACCGCTTTCATACAAGGTCAAATCTCTGGGATACAATGTGGGATAATGGAAAGATAGGAGGAGTGATATCCCCCAGTGAAACGAATCCCAGTATGGACTGGCCCGGTGGTCCTCCTGGTATAGATGAGTTATCCCAGCGTTCTTATTTGAAGATGGGGGGGGTGTGGATAGGGGGAAAGAATGAGGAAGATAGTATATTTTTTGACGAGTGCGGTCCATATGCCACAGGACAGGAGGGCGCTCTAAATACCTGGACCACTCATTCTATGGGTATAGAGCGTATTGAAAACTTTAACGGTTCTTTAGATTTTGACCCTGGCGAAGGAGAGGAAATAATTATATCAAAATGGACTACCAAAAATGGAATTACCGTGACAAGAAAGAGTATGGCATGGAGTTATTCAGGAAAAAGGTGGGGCATTAAACCTGGTTATGATAACTTTATCATCATAGATTATGTATTTAAGAACACTGGTGACACGGACGGGAATGGTATTTCCGATATAGAAAGAAATTATCAGGATGTTTTCTTCGGATTTTGTTATCTAATACAACCGAGTTCTCAAGATAAACGGCTTCATGGATGGGGGTCAGGTTATTTGGATGCTGATGATGTGGTT
>JAYENM010000264.1:0-1925 GCA_034722095.1 Caldifarciminota bacterium
TAGAAAGAGAAGTAAAAGCAGCTTCCAGGTTTGATTATATAATAAGAAACGATGTCTTGGAAGAAACAATAAAAAAGATAGACGCAATAATAATGGCCGAAAGGCATCGCACAAAGAGGACAAAATTGCCCCAAAAGTAAAAAGTTGGTTTGTTGGTCTGTTAGAATCTAACAAACTATCTAACTAACAGACTAACTCCCTACAGAGCAAGAAGGAGGAATGTATGAAGACAAATGACTATATCCTGCCGATAGAAGGTATATGGAATATTATGGACAATAAGTACAAAGCACTGGTAGTTATTGGAAAAGAAGCAAGAAGGATTTTTCAGGTTAACCCCCAAAGCAGTGATAATCCCGTCGTTCTCGCAATACAACGATTCGTTAACGGAGAAATTGCGCATGAGGAGGCAGAAGAGTGAAGATAACATTGGGCATAACGGGAAGCATAGCTGCTTACAAGGCAATATATATCCTGCGAGAATTTAAGAAGAGAGGCGAAGATGTATATTGTGTGCTTACATCTGAAGCAAAGCATTTTGTATCTCCGCTGACGCTCTCTGTATTGTCAGGACACAAAGTATTTGAGGACCCATTTGTCACACGGGAAGATGCTGTCCACATAAGCCTTGCAAATAACGACCTCATACTGGTAGCCCCTGCAACTTACAACATAATAGGTAAAATAAACGCCGGAATTGCAGACGACCTCCTGACATCTATAATCGCTGCTACGACACATACTGTAGTAATCGCTCCTGCTATGAACCCCAATATGTGGTATAATCCCATAATGCAGAAAAACATAAAGAGATTGAGAGAACTCGGATATTTTATTATAGAACCCACAGAAGGAGAGACCGCATGCGGAGATAAAGGAAAGGGCAGACTACCTGATCCAGATGAGATAGTAAAGTATGTTTATGATCTTGTAAAGAAATCTTCTTCACTCTCCGGAGTAAAAGTTCTGGTCACTACTGGAAGAACCGAAGAGAGTATAGACCCTGTGAGGGTTATTACAAACAGATCTTCGGGCCTTATGGGTTATGAGATAGCAGAAGAGGCAAAAAGGAGGGGTGCTTCTATCACCCTTATCAAAGGAGCAACTGATTTCCCGCTATCCTGGGGTATAAGGATACATAATGCAAAAGAACTTGAAAAAATATTATTTGACTTGCTGGATAACAATGATATAGTTATAATGACTGCAGCTGTATCGGACTTTAAGCCGAGAAAGATGCACAGTAACAAGGTGAAAAGAGCGCAAGGTGGCCTCACTTTGCAACTTGAGGCAACTGATGACATCCTTGCAAAGATAAGAAAGAAGAGAAAAGATAAGATACTGGTTGGCTTTTCTGTTGAAAGTAAAGATTTGATAAAGAATTCACAAAGAAAACTTTTTGAAAAGTCGCTTGATATGATTGTCGCAAACCCATCTTCTGTTATAGGGAGTAAGGATACAACATTTGTCATAATAGAAAAGGACAGCAGCGTGAATACTTATCCTACTATGAGTAAACAAAAAGCCGCAGGTATTATACTTGATAGGGTCACCAGGTTATGGAAAGAGCGATGAGGGATGAGGGAACTGTAGGAGTGGCCTTTTCAGGCTGTGCAGAAACGTGATTTTCCCATGTTGCGGACAGGAATAAACCTTGTCCCTACAGTGTAGGGACAATCCCTGCCATACGGCTCTGTGAGTGGTTGTCCGCAGGAGAGCTTTTAATGTCGATTGTGATGGAGTTAAGGCATCAGCCTTTTATATAAAACCCTTACGGGTGAATTCCAAATCCTTACGGATTAACTCCACGGATTAACTCCAACTTGCTGCTCCATACGGATGCTGTGCAACGGTTGTTTTTGCACAACCACTCCTGGTCGCGATAAGAGCCAACGCATGATTCAGAATTATGGAAAAAGGGAAAT